>NZ_JACBXB010000030.1 GCF_013870575.1 Pseudonocardia pini | reverse complement strand
AGCTCCGCGGCGCGCACCGCGTACCCGTCCATCGCGGAGTTGTCGAAGGGCGGCAGCGCGATCGCGGCGAGCACGGGCTCGGCGAGCACCTTGCCGCGGGCCTCGGTCAGCGACAGCTCCACGACCTCGGTCGCGGGCACGAGCGCGGCGACGACTGCCCGGTGTTCCTCGACACTGCGCATGCTCACGCCGGCCATCCTGCCCCAGCGCGCTCGGTTGCACTCGCCTACCCCGAGTGCTAAAAACGGCATTGGCACTCGCCTGTGGTGAGTGCCAGGTCGAGCCGGTGAGATCGGCGCAGGGTTGCCGGTCGTCCGTCGCGGGCGCCGAGCTCGAACCACGAGTCATCCCAATCGGAGGACCACACCCCCATGGCGAAGCAGATCGCTTTCGACGAGGAGGCGCGCCGCGGGCTCGAGCGCGGCATGAACACCCTCGCCGACGCTGTCAAGGTGACGCTCGGCCCGCGTGGCCGCAACGTCGTCCTGGAGAAGAAGTGGGGCGCGCCCACCATCACGAACGATGGTGTGTCGATCGCCAAGGAGATCGAGCTCGAGGACCCCTGGGAGAAGATCGGGGCCGAGCTCGTCAAGGAAGTCGCCAAGAAGACGGACGACATCGCGGGTGACGGCACCACCACCGCGACCGTCCTGGCGCAGGCGCTGGTCCGTGAGGGCCTGCGCAACGTGGCCGCGGGTGCGAACCCGATGAGCCTCAAGCGCGGCATCGAGAAGGCCGTCGAGGCCGTCTCGCAGCAGCTGCTGAAGTCCGCCAAGGAGATCGAGACCAAGGAGCAGATCGCTGCCACGGCCTCCATCTCCGCCGCCGACCCGCAGATCGGCGAGCTCATCGCCGAGGCGATGGACAAGGTCGGCAAGGAGGGCGTGATCACGGTCGAGGAGAGCCAGACCTTCGGTCTGGAGCTCGAGCTGACCGAGGGCATGCGCTTCGACAAGGGCTACATCTCCCCGTACTTCGTGACCGACGCGGAGCGCATGGAGGTCGAGCTCGAGGACCCGTACATCCTCCTCGTCTCGTCGAAGATCTCGACCGTCAAGGACCTGCTCCCGCTGCTGGAGAAGGTCATGCAGTCGGGCAAGCCGCTGGCGATCATCGCCGAGGACGTCGAGGGCGAGGCCCTGGCCACGCTCGTCGTCAACAAGATCCGGGGCACCTTCAAGTCCGTCGCCATCAAGGCGCCGGGCTTCGGTGACCGCCGCGAGGCCATGCTCACCGACATGGGCATCCTCACCGGTGGCGAGGTCATCTCGGAGAAGGTCGGCCTCAAGCTGGACACCGCCGACCTGTCGCTGCTGGGCTCGGCCCGCAAGGTCGTCGTGACCAAGGACGAGACCACCATCGTCGACGGCTCGGGCGACGCGGACCAGATCGCCGGTCGCGTCAACCAGATCCGCGCCGAGATCGAGCGCACGGACTCGGACTACGACCGCGAGAAGCTGCAGGAGCGCCTGGCCAAGCTGGCAGGCGGTGTCGCGGTCATCAAGGCGGGCGCGGCCACCGAGGTCGAGCTCAAGGAGCGCAAGCACCGCATCGAGGACGCCGTTCGCAACGCGAAGGCGGCCGTCGAGGAGGGCATCGTCGCCGGTGGCGGCGTCGCGCTCATCCAGGCCGGTGCGGGCCTGTTCGAGGGCCTCGGCCTGGACGGCGACGAGGCGACCGGGGCGAACATCGTCAAGGTCGCACTCGAGGCGCCGCTCAAGCAGATCGCCGTCAACGCCGGCCTCGAGGGCGGCGTCGTCGCGGAGAAGGTGCGCAACCTCCCCGCGGGCGAGGGCCTCGACGCGGCCACCGGTGAGTACAAGGACCTGGTCAAGGCCGGCATCATCGACCCGGCCAAGGTCACCCGCTCGGCGCTGCAGAACGCGGCCTCGATCGCGGCCCTGTTCCTCACCACCGAGGCGGTCATCGCCGACAAGCCGGAGAAGAACGCCGCTCCGGCCGGCGACCCGACCGGCGGCATGGGCGGCATGGACTTCTGATCCACGCCTCCTAGCACTGCCTGAGAGGGGCGGTGGGCTTCGGCCCGCCGCCCCTTTCGCCGTCTGCCCTCGGGGCCGTGCGCCTGCTGATCGCCGCGGTCTCGCTGGTGGCGGTGTTCGCGCTGGTCCTGGTGGTGGCCGGCGACGGGGACGTCCGGTACGTGACCCGGGCCCTCACCCACGGGGACCCGGACACCCTCGCGATCGCGCGGGCCCTGCAAGCTAGTTCAGGGTGAGGACGTAGACGGTCCAGGCCGCGACCATCGCCGTCGGGACCAGGGCGAGAAGGACCGGCCACACGCGCCGCGCGCGGCCCGTCGCGAACCAGAACCCGAGCGGCCAGCCGATCGCGAGCACCGCGAGGAACACCCCGAACACCACACCGGCCGCACTGTTCAGCCCGAGCCCGAACGCCAGGGCCATCAGCGCGAAGAAGGCGGGCCACAGGGCGGCGAGGATCGTCGTGACCAGTCCGACGACGCGGGTGGCCAGGACGCCCCCCGGCTGCGGAGCCCGGCTCGTCGGGAAGGTCAGGTAGGGCTGCGCCCGGGCGTACTCCGGCGTCCGCTGGTCGGGGATCGCGGGGAACTGCAGCCCCGGCAGCCCCGTCCAGGGGTCACCCGGTCCGGGGAACGGGGTGGCGAGGCCGGCGGGGAGGTCGAACCGCGCCGCGGCGGGCTCGTGGTGCGGTGTCGTGGTCATGGCTCCACGGTAGGAACCCGCAGCTCAGGGCACAGTGGTGCTGCCACCACCGCGGCCAGGGGCCAGCATGCGAACCCATGACCCACCGCTCGGGAGCGGAGCAGTCGACGACCGACCGGGGCGCTTGACGATCGCGGGTCAGGGGTGGGCGGCGCGGACGCGATCGGCCCGGTCGCGGAGGGCGGCGACCAGCTCGGGCGGATCGAGGGCCGCGGCGGACGGGGCGAGCGACCACACCACCCGCTCGGCGTGCCGGACGTCGCCGAAGGCCGCGTCGACGACCACCCAGCCCTCCACCGCGTCGGGCTCGACGGATGTGACGGTCCCGGCGGTGCGGACCAGCTCCTCGCGGCGTTCCTCGCGCACCCGGATCCGGGCGGGCGTCCCGGGCATGCGCTCGCGGAACTGCGCGCGCCGCCGCAGCCAGAGCTCCTCGAGGTCGACGCCCGACGGGCGGTCCGCGGGCTCCGCGAGCTCCTCCGTCTCCTCGATGCGCGAGACGCGGTAGGTGCGGTCCTCGCCGCCGTCGAGCGCGAGGAGGTACCACTGGCCCGCGGCCTCGACGAGCCCGAGCGGGTCCACCGTCCGCCACCGCGACTCCGACCGCTGGGACCCGTAGAGGATCCGCAGCCGGTGCCCGGCGAACACCGCCCGCTGGACCGCGGCGAGCTTGCCGAGGCCGGGGTCGGCCGCGTCGCGCAGCCAGCCGCCCCGTCGGACGAGCACGCGCTCGGCGGCGTCGGTGGCTGCGTCGCGCGAGGTCTCCGGCATCGCGGCGACCACTTTCCGGATCGCCGACGAGAACGCCACACCCAGCCCCAGGGCGTCGGACGTGGTTCGGGCGGGTGAGGTCAGCAGGGCCACCGCCTCGTCGGGGGTGAGCCCGGTCAGGTCCGTGGAGAAGCCCGGGAGCAGCGCGAACCCGCCGGTCCGGCCGCGCTCGGCGTACACCGGGATGCCGGCCGTGGACAGTGCCTCGACGTCGCGGAGCACCGTCCGGGTCGACACCTCGAGCTCCTGGGCGAGCGCGGCGGCCGTCATCAGTCCGCGGTGGCGCAGCAGGAGGACGAGGGAGAGCAACCGGTCGGCGCGCACGGATCGCAGAATGCCAGAAATACATGACACAAGGTGTCGTGTTTGAGGGTCAGGCTGCTCCCATGACCACCACCGAGATCGACCCCCGCACCCTCTACACCGACGCCCTCGACTGGGCCGCCGGCCTCGTCGCCGGGGTCCGCGCGGACCAGCTCCACGACCCGACCCCCTGCACCGAGCTCGACGTCGAGGGGCTGCTCCGCCACCTCGTCGCGACCGTCGACAAGTTCCGGGCGGTCGGTGCGGGCGACTCCCCGCTGACCAAGCCCTTCCAGGTCGACCCGGTCGCGGACTGGCCCGCCGCCCTCACCGAGGCACGCGAGCGCATGTGGACCGTCTGGTCCGACGACGCCGTGCTCGACACCGAGGTCACCGTCCCGTGGGGGTCCGTGCCCGGCCGGGCGGCGGTCTGGGGCTACGTCAACGAGACGCTCGTGCACGGCTGGGACCTCGCCGTCGCGACCGGGCAGCCCGCCGAGGCACCGGCCGAGCTGGTCCTCCCGGTGCTGGCGGCGGCGCGCGCGATGATCCCCGGTGGCGAGCGCGAGGGCTTCCCCTTCGACCCCCCGGTCGACCCCGCGGCCACCGCGGGCCCGACCGAGCAGCTGGCCAACTGGTCCGGCCGCCGCAGCTGACCTGCCGGATGTCCGACTCGCGCGCCGTGGTGTCCGACTCGCGCGTCTGAAGTGGGGGACTCGCGGTTCCCTTCCGCGAGTCCCCCACTCTCGACGCGCGAGTCCCCCACTTTCGACGCGCGAGTCGGACAGGTCAGGGCTGCTGGTGCGGGGCCTTGTAGTCCGCGGCGTCGGGGGCGGTGAACAGCGGTGCCACCTCCGTGAGGCCGCCCTCCGCCGCCTGGTCCACCTTCGCGATGTACACGCCGCGGGTCGGGGGTGCGCCCGGGCTGCTGTAGTCCAGCGGCGCGACCAGGTCGTCCGTGCTCACCGACGTCAGCGACTTCAGCGCCGACTGCACGCCCGCCCGCGTGAGGTCACCGTTCTCGCAGGCCTTCTGCAGCACCGACTGCCACACCAGGCTCTCCACGTACCCGGCCTGCACGCCCGCGTTGGCGGGCCGGCCCGGGTAGGTCGCCTTGTACTCGGCCGCGACCTCCGCGGCCTTCGGCGTCTTCGACGAGAACGGCGCACTCGACGCCGCCACGTACAGCCGGTCCAGCGACGCGGCGGCCGGGCTGGACAGCAGCGCCGGGTCGAAGGTCGGGTTGTTGCCCAGCACGGGGACGTTGAGCCCGAGCGCGGCGTTGTTCGCCATCGCCGACGCCGTCTGGCCCGGGGTCGTGGTCAGCACGATCGCCTTGACCCCCGCGCCCTTGAGCCCGGTGACGATGTTGGCCAGGTCGTTGTCCGTCGAGGTGATCTTCGCTTCCTGGACGGTCAGGTTGTGCTTCTCGGCGTAGTACTTCGAGCCGCGCAGCCCGTTGCCGCCGTACTCGCCGTCGATGTAGATGTGGCCGATCGTGTCGCCGTCGGCGATGAAGCCCTGCTGCTGGAAGTACGAGAGGCCGTCGATGATCTCGACGTCGTAGGTGGTCCCGATCATCATCACGTTCGGGTTGTTGAGCACCTCCGACGACCAGGAGGCGGGCGCGGTGAGCACGTTGTCGTCGACCAGGTTCTGCTTGAGCGCGGCGAGGACCGGGGAGCCGACGAGCTGGGTGATGCCGAGGATCTTCGGCTCCAGCTGCGGGTAGAGGGTCTTCGCGGTGTCGGCCTTGTACCCGTGGTCGACGATCTCGAGCGCCAGCTGCCGCCCGCAGATCCCGCCCGCGGCGTTGATGTCCTTGACCCACAGCTCGTTGCCGCCGGTCAGGGCGTCGCCCAGGTTCTTGAACACGCCCGTGCGGTCGGTCATCACACCCAGTGTGATCGTGCTGTCGGTGACGCCCTTGTCGGTCTTCACCCCACCCGCACCGCTGGTCCCGGAGGACCCGGTGTCGGCCGTGCTGCCGCAGGCGGCGAGCAGGAGCGCCGACGCCCCTACGAGGGCCGCGCGGCCCCACCTTGTGATCATCGTCGATCTCCTTGTCGGGAGGTGAGCCTGCGGCCGATCGCCGCCAGCCCGCCGGGTTCGAACAACACGACCAGCACGATCGCGGCGCCGTAGACGAACGCACTGACCAGGACGGGGGAGAGCCCGCCCGCACCCGCGGAGGCGAACCACCCGAACTCGGTGGCACCCAGGGTGAGCAACTGCGGCAGGCCGTTGACCACGACCGCCCCGGCGACGGCGCCGGGGATCGAGCCGAGCCCGCCGATCAGCACCATCGCCAGGTAGCCGATGGCCACGGTGATCGAGTAGGTGCCGATGAACTCGTTCTCGTCGGGTTTGACGAGGTCCAGCCAGAGGGCGGTCAGCACCCCGGCCATCCCCGCGAAGGCGGACGACACGGTGAACGCCTGGGCCTTCGACCACCACACGCGCACGCCCATCGCGGTCGCCGCGGCCTCGTTGTCCCGCACGGCCCGCCAGGCCCGGCCGACCCGGCTGCGCACGGCGCCGCGGGCCAGCAGGTAGGACCCGATGGCGATGACGAGGAACAGGTACCAGAGCCGCTGCTGCTTCTGGATCGCGACGCCCATGATGGTCGGTGCGGGCTCGGTGTTGGCGAAGCGGAAGCCGAACACCTCGAAGGTCGGCGGCGGACGCCCCGACGAGGTCCCCCCGGACAGCATGTCCAGCGACTGCCCCAGGTAGAGACCCAGGAAGACCAGCGACAGGGACGCGACGCCGAGGTAGATGCCGCGCAGCCGCCCGGACACCGGGGCGAACGCGAGGCCGACCAGTGCGCAGATCGCGACCGCCCCGATCATCGCGACCAGCGGCGGCAGGCCGAGCCCGACGAGGTCGCCGGACTCGCCGGCGTCGCCCGCCAGGACCGCGTAGCTCACCGCGCCGACCAGCAGGAAGAACGGGTGGGCCAGGGACAGCTGGCCCGCCTGGCCGACCAGCAGCGTGAGCCCGACGGCGCCGACCACCCCGATCAGCACGTACTGGCCCGCCTTGAGGTAGGCCACCTCCGTGCCCGTGATCACCGGGAAGAACACCAGGACGACGAGCAGGGCCGCGACCCCGGCGATCTTCGCCCAGTTCCGCCGCTTCCGGGCGGGCTCGACGGGGACGGGGGTCTCCACGAGCGTGTCAGACACGACTGAGCTCCCTCGTCCCGAACAGCCCGCTGGGCCAGATCACGAGGATCACCAGCATCACCAGGAAGACCGCGCTCTTGGAGAACTCGAACGAGATGTACTGGGCGGACAGCGCCTCGGTGAGCCCCACGATCAGCCCGCCGACGACCGCCCCGACCGTCGAGTCCAGCCCGCCGAGGATCGCGGCGGGGAAGGCGATCAACGCGATCGCGTGGGTGCCCCGACCGAGGCCGGCGCCGGAGAAGTCCTGGGTCGCCATGAACAGCACGGCGACGCCCGCCAGTGCGCCCGCGAGCAGCCAGGCCGTCGCGGTGACCCGCGAGCTGCGGATCCCCATCAGCGCCGCCGCCTCCTTGTTCTCCGCCTGCGCCCGCATCGCGACGCCCCAGGTCGAGAACCGGAAGGCCAGGAAGAACGCGGTGATCAGCACGATCCCGACGATCAGTGCGACCAGCTGGGTGCGGAACACCGTCAGGCCCGCGAACTGGAGCGGCAGGGCGTCGTACGGGTCGCCGACGAACGGGATGTCCGCGCCGAGCCTGCGGACGATCTCCTCGGTCACGATCACGTCGACGCCGATCGTGAGCAGCGCCAGGCTGTTGACGTCGGCGTTGCGCGCGTTGGTGATCAGCAGCCGTTCGATCAGCAGGGCGGCCACGGCCGCGGACACGATCCCGAGCGCGGCCGCCCCGGCCCAGCCCAGCGCGTCCTTGGTGGCGTAGACGAAGTAGCCGCCGATCAGCACCAGCGAGCCGTGCGCGAAGTTCACCACCTCGGTGGCCTTGAAGATGATGACGAAGCCGAGCGCCAGCAGCGCGTACACGGCGCCCTTGCCCAGCCCGTTCAGCACCAGTTGCAGGAACGTGTTCACTCCGCCTCCGCTCCCAGGTAGGCCCGGATGACCTCGGGGTCGGACTGCACCTGGGCGGGCGGTCCGTCGGCGATCAGCCGGCCGAAGTCGAGAACGCTCACCCGGTCCGCGATCCCCATCACCAACCCCATGTCGTGCTCCACCAGCAGCACCGAGATGCCGAGCGCGTCCCGCAGGTCGCGGATCGTCACCCCCATCTCGGCGGTCTCGGTCGCGTTCAGGCCCGCGGCGGGCTCGTCGAGCAGCAGGATCGTCGGTTCGACGGCCAGGGCGCGGGCGATGTCGACCCGCTTGGCGTCGCCGTAGGGCAGGGCCGCCACCGGCACGTCGAGCCGGTCCGCGACCCCGAGGAAGTCGCAGATCTCCTCGACCCGTGCGACGTGCCTGCGCTCGGTCCGCACGGTCCGCGGCAGCCGCAGCCCGCCCGTGACGAACCCGCCCTTGGTCAGCACGTGCCTGCCGAGCATCACGTTGTCCCGCACCGTGCTGTGCGGGGAGAGCGCGATGTTCTGGAAGGACCGTCCGACGCCGAGGGCAGCCAGCTTGTGCGGCGCGGTTCCGGTGAGGTCCAGGTCGCCGAGGCGGACCCGGCCCGCGGTCGGGGTGTAGAGCCCGCTGATCACGTTGAAGCAGCTGGACTTGCCCGCGCCGTTCGGGCCGATCAGGGCGTGCACGGTGCCCGGCTCCACGGTGAACGACACCTCGGACAGCGCCGTGATCCCGCCGAACCGCAGCGTGACGTCGTCGACCGCGAGGGCCGAGACGTCGGACCGGACGTCCGCGGGCGCGCTCATCCGGCCCACCTCGAGAGCGTCCGGCCCGCGCGGTGCGCCCGGGCCTCCTCCTGCTCCGCCTCGGCCTGTTCGGCGGACTCGGCGTGGCCGCCCAGGTAGAGGCGCTGGACGTCGTCGCTCGCGGCCAGCTCGGCCGCCGTCCCGGTCAGGGCGATCCGCCCGACCTCCAGGACCGCGGCGGTGTCCGCGACGTCGAGGGCCATCGTGGCGTTCTGCTCGACCAGCACCACCCCGGTGCCCTGCGAGTGGATCTCACCGACGATCCGCGCGATCCGGCCGACCATCTGCGGGGCCAGGCCGAGCGACGGCTCGTCGAGCAGCAGGAGCTCGGGTCCGCTCATCAGCGCCCGGCCGATCGCGAGCATCTGCTGCTCGCCGCCGGACAACAGCCCCGCACGCTGCGACGACCGTTCGCCCAGCACCGGGAACAGCTCGGCCACCCGTTCCCGGGCCTGTGCGCGGACCGCGGCCGACCGGGCCCCGAGGCCGCCGGCGCGGAGGTTCTCCTCCACGGTCATGCGGGCGAAGACCTGTCTGCCCTCCGGGACGGCGACGATCCCGCGGCGCACGATCTGGGCGGGATCGAGCCGGTCCACACGCTCGTCGCGGAACCAGACCTCCCCCGCGGCCACCGCGCCGCCGTGCAGCCGCAGGGTCCCGGACACCGCTCTGAGCAGCGTGGACTTGCCCGCCCCGTTCCCTCCGAGCACGGCGAGCACGCTGTCCGCGCCGACCTCCAGGTCGACGCCCTCCAGGGCCCGCACGGACCTGCCGTATCGGACATCCAGCCCACGAACGCTCAGCACGCGCACATCGTGGTGCGGCTCACACCTGCCCCACACCCCCACGTGGAGACCCTGTGCCCGCACGGCTCACAACAATCCGGCCTCGCTCGCCTTCCCGATCGCCTCGACCCGGTTGCGGGCGCCGAGCTTGTGCAGCGCGGACTGCAGGTACGTCTTCACGGTGTTCCTGGTCAGACCCGTGAACTCGGCGATCTCGGGATTGGTGCGGCCCTGGGCGGCGAGCCGCAGCACCTCGTACTCGCGGCGGGTCAGACCGCTGCGTTCCAGCGCCGACGCCGTGGCCTCGCCCGCCGGGAGCATCCGGGAGTCGACCACCCGCTCGCCCCGCAGCACGGCTCGCAGGGCGGCGACCAGGTCGGTCGCGGCCGCGTCCTTGACGAGGCAGCCGTGGGCGCCCGCGTCGAGCGCGGCCTGGATGCCGTGATGGTCGCCGTGCGCGGTGAACACGACCACCCGCGCGGCCGGGCAGACGTCCCGCAGGCCTGCGACGACCTCGGGCGCGAGCATGTCCGGCAGCCGCAGGTCGAGCAGCACGAGATCGGGACGCAGGCCCGCGGCCCGCTCCAGCGCCGTCCGGCCGGACTCCGCGGCACCCACCACGACCAGCGACGGATCGCCCCGCAGCAGCAGGGCCACGCCGTCGCGGACGACGGGATGGTCGTCGACGACCATCACCCGCGCCGCGCTCATCCGATACCCGTTCCCGTGCTCACGGGCCCGCCGGGAGGACGAGCCGTAGCGTGCACCCGTCCTCGTCCTGGACGAGCCGGACGGTGCCGCCCAGCAGCGCCGCGCGGTCCGCGAGCATCCGCACGCCCAGCCCGGACCCGGCGCCCGCGGGCGTCTCGCCCGTACCGTCGTCCGCCACGGTGAGCTGGACCCCGCCGGACTCCTCCGGCGCCAGGCTGACGATCACGGTGCCCGCCCCGGCGTGCTTCTCCGCGTTGACCAGGCCCTCCCGCGCGACGGCGACGAGGATCGCGGTGCGCTCGGCGTCGAGCGGGGCGACCGGGCCGAGCTGGACGAACCGGCAGCTCACCCCGGTGCGCGCCGCGAAGCTGCGGCAGTGCTCGGCCAGCTCCACCGGCAGCGCCCGCTCGGGCGAGCTGTCGGACAACGCCAACAGGGCCTCCCGCAGCGCGCGGGAGGCCTCGGACACGTCGGACTCGATGCGGGTGAGCCGGGCGGCCAGCAGGGGGTTGTCGGTGCGCTGGTCACCGAGCCGAGGAAGCCGGTCTCCCGCGGTCGTCAGGAGACGTTCCCGGTCGATATCGTCGACTCGGAGAGAATCGCCGACCAGGTACGACGGCTCGCCGCGGAGCTGTCGGCGGAGGTGCTCGCCGCAGGCGAGACGGTGGCCGAGGTCGGGGTCACGGTGCGCACCGCCACCTTCTGGGAGCGCACGCGGACCCGCCGCATCACCCCACCGACGAGCGACCCCGCCGTCGTCGAGCAGGCTGCTCTGGTCGCGCTCGGCCGCTTCGAGATCCGCAAGCCGGTCCGGCTCCTGGGTGTCCGCCTCGTCTTCGGCCCATGATCGCCACCTCCGACCCTCCCGCGCCGTATGCGGCCCCGATCGGTCACGAACGGCGATCAGCGGCGGCGCGGGGTTAGGTTCGGCCCATGGCGTCCCGCACCGAGCCTCCGTTCCGCGCCGACCACGTCGGCTCCCTCCTGCGCCCCAAGGCCCTCCTCGACGCCCGCGCGCAGCACGCCGCAGGCTCGCCCGAGCTGCGGGCGGCGGAGGACGAGGCGATCCGCGACGTCGTCGCCATGCAGGAGGAGCTCGGCCTGCGGTCGGCCACCGACGGCGAGTTCCGCCGCACCTCGTGGCACATGGACTTCATCTACGGGCTCGGGGGCGTCACGAAGACGGACGAGCAGATCCGCGTCCGCATGGTCAACGCCGCGGGCGAGAACGCCTTCACCAGTGCGGGCCTGGCGATCACCGACCGAGTCCGGCTCCGCGCACCGATCTTCGGCGAGGCTTTCGCCTTCCTCGCCGACCAGGTCACGACGGCGGTGCCGAAGCTGACCATCCCGAGCCCGAGCATGGTCCACTACCGCGGCGGCACGGCGGCGATCGACCAGGGCGTGTACCCGGACGTCGAGCAGTTCTGGACCGACCTCTCGGCCGCCTACGCCGCGGAGGTCGCCGCGATGTACGAGCTCGGCTGCCGCTACCTGCAGCTCGACGACACCAGCCTCGCCTACCTCAACGACCCCAACGAGCGCGCCGCGCACCAGGATGCGGACCACGGCCGCTACATCCGGCAGATCAACGCCGCCATCGCCGACCGCCCGGCGGACATGCACGTCACCACGCACATGTGCCGGGGCAACTACCGCTCCAGCTGGGCCGCCGAGGGCGGCTACGAGTACGTGGCCGAGGCGCTGTTCGGTGAGCTCGCCGTGGACGGCTTCTTCTGCGAGTTCGACGACGAGCGCTCCGGCGGCTTCGCCCCCCTCCGCTTCGTGCCGCCGGGCAAGCAGGTGGTGCTGGGCCTCGTCACCACGAAGAACGGCAGGCTCGAGTCCGCCGACGCACTCAAGCGCCGGATCGACGAGGCCGCCCGGTACGTCCCGCTGGACCAGCTGTGCCTCTCCCCGCAGTGCGGCTTCTCGTCCACCGTGGAGGGCAACGCGCTGACCGTCGAGGAGGAGAAGGCGAAGCTCAGGCTCGTCGTGCAGGTCGCCGAGGAGGTGTGGGGCCGGCCTTGACCTCGGAAGATCATCAGGCCCTCACTCAGGAATGATCATGACAAATCCTGCCTGAGGGCCTGTTGATCGGCGAGGGGGCGGCGGGATACTCCGGCCCATGGCCTATGACGAGGGTCTCGCTGCACGCATCCGCGATCTCGTGGGGCCGGCCGCGACC
Organism: Pseudonocardia pini; assembly: GCF_013870575.1. Classification (GTDB taxonomy): domain Bacteria; phylum Actinomycetota; class Actinomycetes; order Mycobacteriales; family Pseudonocardiaceae; genus Pseudonocardia; species Pseudonocardia pini. Next base: position 5,416 of record NZ_JACBXB010000030.1, on the reverse strand, counting down.
GAGAAGCGGATGTTCGGCGGGCTCGCCTTCCTGATCGGCGGGCACATGGCGCTCGCGGCCAGCGGGCGGGGCGGGCTGATGGTGCGGGTCGACCCGGCGCGCAGCCCGGAGCTGCTGGAGCGCCCGGGTGCGACGCGGATGGTGATGGGCGGCCGCGAGATGGACGGCTGGCTGCGCGTCTCCGGCTCCCCGGAGATCGACGAGGTCGACGATCTGGCGGACTGGGTGGCCGAGGGCGTCGGCTTCGTGGCGACCCTGCCGCCGAAGTGACCGGCCCCGCGGGCTGGGGCGAGCCGCTCTACGAGCGCGTGCTCGCCGGTGTGCCGGAGGGCTCCACCGTGCTCGACGTCGGGTGCGGACCGGGCGTCTTCGCCGCCTTCGCGCTGGGCAGGGGTCTGCAGGTCACGGGCCTCGACGCGGACCGCTCCGCGTTGGCGGTCGCCGAGAAGACCGCGCTCGGAGCACGTTTCGTGCTCGGGGACGCCCATCAGCTCGACGGCGAGTACGACCTCGTCGCGCTGGTCCAGGTCCTCGCCCACGTCACGAACCCGCTGCAGGTGCTCAAGGAGGCGGCCCGCGTAGGCGGCCTCGTCCGGGCGACGGCCTGGGGTCGGGAGGAGGAGTCCGACCTGCGGCTCTTCGGCGAGGCGCTCGCCCCCTTCCTGCCGCCTCGTCCCGAGCGGCGCCGCCCCGCGGGCCCGCCGCCGCTGACCGACCCGGAGCGGTTCCGGCAGCTCGCGGACCTGGCCGGACTCGAGGTCGTCGCGCTGGACGAGGTCACGAGTCCGTTCGACTACGAGGACGACGACGCCCTGATCGGCCCCCTGTTGCAGTCCGACCTCGGGCGGTACGCGGCCAACCGGGCGGGACCGACCGCGGTGCGCGCGGCGGTGCTGGAGACCTTCGCGCCGCGCAGGCACGGCGAGGGCTACCGGCTCCAGAACCTCTTCCGCGTCCTCGACGCCCGCCCCGCCGCGTAACGAGCGGCACGCCGAACCGCGTTGACGGGCGGCCGACCGCTCCGTAGCTTGAGTTCGTGAAGAAAACCCAGGGTCTGACGGTCGCGGCGGTCGCCCTCGCCCCGTTCGTGGTCTTCGCGGCCTTCCCGCTGCCGATCGTGGCGCTGCCCGCGATCGGCGCGGACCTGGGCGTCGGGCTCGCGGAGCTGAACCTGCTGGTCAGCGGCTATGCGCTGGGGCTCGGCGCGTTCCTGCTCACCGGCGGTGCCCTCGCGGACCGGTTCGGCGCCGCCCGGGTCTGGATCGGCGCCATGGCGGTGTTCGCGGTGTTCTCCGCGGCGTGCGCGTTGGCCACGACCGTGCCGCTGCTGGTCGGCGCACGGATCGCGCAGGGGGCTGCGGGGGCGGCGCTGATGGCGTCGTCGTTGAGCCTGGTGGTGCAGGGTCTGGAGCCCCGGAGTCCGCGTACGCCGGGCTGGTCGAGCAGGTGAGGGCCATGGCGCAGAACTCGGACCGGCTGCGCAACGAGACCCGCCAGCTCGTCACGGCGCTGCGCGCACCGCAGGTCCGCGGCCGCTGGGGCGAGCTGCAGCTGGAGCGGATCGTGCAGCTCGCGGGCATGGTCGAGCACTGCGACTTCTCCACCCAGGTCGTCGGCACCGGGGAGAACGGCGGGGTGCGGCCGGACATGGTCGTGCACCTGTCCGGGGGCAAGCAGGTCGTGGTGGACGCGAAGGTCCCGTTCGCGGCGTACCTGGAGGCCGTCGAGACCGAGGACCCGACCGTCCACACCCAACGTCTCGCCGCGCACGCCCGGCAGCTCCGGACCCATGTGGACCAGCTGTCCGCCAAGGCCTACTGGCAGTCGTTCGAGCCCACGCCCGAGTTCGTGGTGCTGTTCGTGCCGGGCGACCCGTTCCTGGAGGCGGCCCTGCGGGCGGACCCCGCGCTGCTCGAGCACGCGTTCGGGCAGAACATCGTGATCGCCACGCCCACCACCCTGATCGCGCTGCTGCGCACCGTCGCCTACGGCTGGCGGCAGGAGGCTCTGGCGCACAACGCCGCGCAGGTCCACCAGCTCGGCCGCGAGCTGCACGGGCGGCTGGCCACCATGGGCACGCACGTCGCCAAGCTCGGCCGCAGTCTCGACGGGGCGGTGGAGAGCTACAACCGCACGGTGTCCTCGCTGGAGGCCCGCGTGCTCGTCACCGCGCGGCGGCTCACCGAGCTGAAGGTGAGCGACGAGGAGCTGGAGTCACCGGACCCGGTGGAGCGGGTGCCGCGCGCGGTGTCGGCGCCGGAGCTGGTCGCCTCGGCGGGTGACTCGTTGATCGCCCTCCACGAGCTGATCCCGGACGGGTCACGCACGGTCGACACGGACACCGGCGACGGGGAGGCGGACTCCGGACGGGCTACCGTGACCGGGTGACGTCCCGCGAGACCCCCACCGGCTGGCCGGTCCCCGAGCGCTCCGCGCTGGCCACGGTGCTGGGCATCCCGCCGCTCGCCGCGATCGCCCTCGCCTTCGCGCTGACGGCGCTCGGCGTGTTCGTGGACGTGCTGCGGATCGGCACCGTGGGTGTGGTCTTCAGCATCGCCTACGTGCTCGGCTGCGTCGTGGCCGCAGGCTGGGTGCGCCGCCGCAACCTGTTCGGTCCGATGGTCCAGCCGCCGCTGCTCGCCGCCGTGCTGATCCCGGTGATCGTGCTGCTGGTCGGGCGGCCGGGCCCCGGCCTCACCGAGACCGTGCTGATGATCGGTGCACCGCTGGTCAACGCGTTCCCCACGATGGCCGTGGCCACCGGGCTCAGCCTGCTGATCGGCCTGGTCAGGCTGATCGTGCAGCGGACCGGCCCGGAGGACACGCTGGCCCGCCTGGGCAGGCTCGGCGTCCGGGGCGAGCGGGAGGAGCCCGTCAGCGCGCGACGCGACTCGGGCGCAGCTCGCGGGGCAGGGCGAACGTCAAGGTCTCCTCGGCGGTCGTGACCTCCTCCACCGACTCCCAGCCACGCTCGGCCAGGTAGTCCAGCACGCCGCGGACCAGCACCTCGGGCACCGAGGCCCCGCTCGTCACGCCGACGGTCCGCACGCCGTCCAGCCAGGCCTCGTCGATCTCCCGGGCGTAGTCGATCAGGTACGAGGCCTTCGCGCCCGCCTGGAGCGCGACCTCGACCAGCCGCACCGAGTTCGACGAGTTCGGGGAGCCCACGACCAGCACCAGGTCGCACTGCGGGGCCATGGCCTTCACCGCGACCTGGCGGTTCTGGGTGGCGTAGCAGATGTCGTCGCTGGGCGGGTTCTGCAGCGTGGGGACCTGCTCGCGCAGCGCGTGGACCGTCTCCATGGTCTCGTCCACGGAGAGCGTGGTCTGGGACAGCCAGACGACCTTCGACGGGTCCCGGACGGTCACGTTCGCCGCGTCCGCCGCACTCTCGACCAGCTGGACGTTCGCGGGGGCCTCTCCCGAGGTGCCCTCGACCTCCTCGTGGCCTGCGTGGCCGACCAGGAGGATGTCGAAGTCCTCGCGGGCGAACCGCTTGACCTCCTGGTGGACCTTGGTGACCAGCGGGCAGGTCGCGTCGATCGTGGTCAGCGAACGGGCCTTGGCCTCGTCTCGGACCGCGGGCGAGACGCCGTGCGCGGAGAAGACGACGATCGCACCCTCGGGCACCTCGTCCGTCTCGTCGACGAAGACCGCGCCGCGCTCGCTCAGGGTCTCCACGACATGCTTGTTGTGCACGATCTGCTTGCGCACGTAGACGGGCGCGCCGTGCTGCTCGAGCGCCTGTTCGACCGCCTCCACGGCGCGGTCCACCCCGGCGCAGTAGCCACGGGGCTTCGCCACGAGGACGCGCTTGCCATCCGGACCGGCGGTACCACTCATGGGCTCCAGCGTACGGGCGCAGGTCCGCCGGGGCCGTCCGACGTGAGTGAACAGACCCGCCCCGGGCTGCGCCGTGCCCCCACCACGGGGGAGGATGACCTCATGAGCCCGCTCCCGATGCCGGTGCGGATCGCCGCCGGCCTGGCCGCCATCGCCGTCGAACAGGTCCGTGACCTGCCGCGGCTGGTCGTCGAGTTCCCCGTGACCGCCGTCAGCCAGGCGTTGCAGGCCTCCATGCGCGTGCAGCAGAAGGTCACCGAGCTGGCCATCAAGGGGGACCAGGCGCTCGGCGCGTTCAGCAGGCCGGAGGAGGCCCCCGCCTGGGCGACGTTCGACGACGAGGACCTCCCCGAGCCCGCCGCGTCGACCGAGGCCGTCGCGCCGGTCGAGCCGGTGACGAACGGGCACGCCAAGGTCACCCCGATCACGCCGACCACCGAGGTCGTGAGCCCGTCCCCGGCCGCGGCGATCGAGGAGGTCGCCGAGCACACCCTGGGCGCCGAGGCGGACACCCCGCCCGCGGTCCTGCCCGAGTACCCGGGCATGAACCTGCACCAGCTGCGGGGCAAGCTGCGCAAGCTGGACCTGGCGGGTCTGCAGGCGCTGTTGATCTGGGAGACCTCCCACGAGAACCGCCCGCCGTTCGTCACGATGCTGTCCAACCGCATCACGACGGTCCAGGAGGGGTGACTCCCGGCCCGTCGACCGAGGAGGAGCCCTGGCCCGTCCGCACGGTCACCCGCAAGATCTCCGAGTGGATCGACCGGCTCGGTGCGGTGTGGGTCGAGGGCCAGCTCGCGCAGGTGACCGCCCGCGCCGGGACCGGCACGGCGTTCCTGACCCTGCGCGATCCGGTCGCGAACGTGTCCTTGCAGCTCACGGCCCCAATGGGGCTCGTCGCCGAGCAGCGCGAGGTGGTGGCCGAGGGCAACCGGGTGATCGTGCACGGCAAGCCGTCCTTCTTCCCGGGACGCGGGTCGCTGTCGCTGCGGGTGGACCGGATCCGCGCGGTGGGGCTCGGCGAGCTGCTGGCTCGGATCGAGCGGCTGCGCAGGCTGCTCGCCGCGGAGGGACTGTTCGATCCCGCGCGCAAGCGGCGGCTGCCGTTCCTGCCGAACCGCATCGGGCTCGTGACGGGGCGCGCGTCGGCCGCGGAGCACGACGTCGTCACGAACGCGCAGGCCCGCTGGCCCGCGGTCGAGTTCCGGATCGAGAACACCGCCACGCAGGGCGGGCTGGCCGTGGCGCAGATCGTGGAGGCACTCGAGATCCTCGACCGGGACCCGGCCGTGGACGTGATCGTGCTGGCTCGGGGCGGCGGGAGCGTCGAGGACCTCCTGCCCTTCTCCGACGAGACCCTGTGCCGGGCCGTCGCCGCCTGCCGTACGCCGGTGGTGTCCGCGATCGGGCACGAGCCGGACACCCCCCTGGTCGACCACGTCGCGGACCTGCGCTGTTCCACCCCCACGGAGGCGGGCCGACGCCTGGTCCCGGACCTCGCGGAGGAGACCTCGCGGATCGCGGGCCTGCGTGACCGCTCGCGCCGCGCCCTGCACGGCTGGGTGGACCGCGA
>NZ_JACBXB010000309.1 GCF_013870575.1 Pseudonocardia pini | reverse complement strand
CGGACCCCGAGCTGTGCGGCGAGGGCGAGGGGCTCCTCGGACTCCAGCTCGTCCGCCTCGGCCCGCAGCACCCCGTACTCCGGCGGGAGGTCGTGGACCAGCGCGTCGAGCAGGGCGGACTTGCCCGAGCCCGCCTCGCCCTGGATCCACACGACCCGGGGCGGGTCCGCGGTGGCCCCCACCCGCCCCCCCACAGCCCTGCCGACCCACCCCTGACCACCCACCCGCGAGTCCCCCGCTTCCGACGCGCGAGTCGGACACCCCAGCGCGCGAGTCGGACACCCCGGCGCGCGAGTCGGACACCCCGGCGCGCGAGTCGGACACCCCAGCCCGCGAGTCGGACACCACGGCGCGCGAGTCCCCCGGTCCCGACGCGCGAGTCCGACACCACAGCGCGCGAGTCGGACACCACAGCGCGCGAGTCGGACACCACAGCGCGCGAGTCCCCCGGTTCCGACGCGCGAGTCGGACACACAGCCCGCGAGTCGGACACCACAGCGCGCGAGTCCCCCGGTTCCGACGCGCGAGTCCGACACGAAGGCACGAGCCAGACACGACGATGCGCGAGGCCCCGACGCACACGTCCGACACGTACCCCTGAATCGGCTACGACGGCCCGCGAGCCGGACACCACGGCCCGAGAGGGCGAACCCCGGTGTCCGGCCCGAGGCGTGCACCGCCGCGCCGCCGGGGCCCAGGTAGCCGAGCGCCGCGACCAGGGTGAGCCAGAGGCCCCCGGGCTAGTAGGACCGTGGAAGGACTCCGCGCTCTACCGCCCGTCGTCGCACTTCCACGGGTCCGACAGTTGACCCACGATCGCACCCGCGCGTGAGCCGACCCGACAGCGTGTGGTCATGGACCTGGCCGCCCTGTGGTGTCCGACTCGCCCGCCGTGGTGTCCGACTCGCGCGTCGGAAGTGGGGGACTCGCGGGTTGTGGTGTCCGACTCGCGCGTCGGTAGTGGGGGACTCGCGGGGCGGGTCAGGTGGTGAGGGCCTGGGCGAACCACTCGAAGGCGGCGGCGTTCCGGGGGGCCGGGGGCCAGCCGTTCAGGATCCCCAGGAGGGTCCAGTACCGCTCCACGCGGCGGTCGGTGAAGGTGGCGATGGTGGCCGCCAGCTCCGCCCGCTCCGCCACCGGGAGCGGACCCACGATCCGCTCGACCACCTCCGCGGCCTGCGGGGAGGCGGGGTCGATCCCCTCCCGCAGGGCCGCCCCCGCGTGCTCGGCCACCGCCGCCGGGTCGGCCGCCGCGGTAGACGGCGGCAGCGCCGAGCCCCCGACCGCCATCTCCCGCACCCGCGCCCGGAAGGCGGGGTCGCCGACCAGCTCGGCCAGCTCCACCCAGGCCTCCACCTGCTCGGTCGTGGGATCCTCCGGCAGCTCCGTGGGCATCGTCCGCATCGAGGCGGCGATGCCCGCGCCGGGCGCCTCGGGGTCGGTGCCCGCGAACGTCTCGGTCACGAACTCCGCGATCATCCGCTGCCGCTCCTCGGCGGACAGCCTGGCCAGGTCGTTCATCAATGTCAGCTCCCTCGGTGTGTGCCCGCCGCGGGCGAGCACCGTGCACACGGCACGCTGCACCCGCAACGCACGGATCCGGTCGTCGATGGCCCGGACGTGCGCAGCCGCCACCTCGCCCACCTCGCGGCGGCTCAGCAGCACCTCGCGCACGTCCTCCAGCCCCATCCCGAGCTCACGCAGGGTGCGCACGAGATCGAGCCGGGCCACGGCGGCCGCGTCGTACCGCCGGTAGCCGGACGCCGTCCGGTCCGTCTCCGGGAGCACCCCGGAGTCTGACCAGAACCGGATCGTCCGGACGGGCACCCCGCTGCGGCGGGCGAGCTGCCCGATCGTCAGCAGGGGCGCGGTGCGGTCTGTCGCGGTCACGGGACCCACCTTCGAGCTTCCAGTCGCTGGAGGGTCAAGTCTCCCGCACAGGTCGGGCTGGAAGACTCGGGCGCGTGCTCCCTCCCGAGATCCAGGGCGTGCTCGACGGGTTCGCCGCCCGCCCGGCCGAGCTGGCGGCGGCCGCCGCGGCGCTCGTCGTCGTCGCCTGGACGCTGAGCTGGCGGCTCACCCGCACGGTCGTGACCATCGCCCACGAGGGCGGGCACGCGCTCGTCGCGGTGCTGGTCGGGCGCGGTCTGACCGGCATCCGGCTGCACGCCGACACCTCCGGGGTCACCCATTCGACGGGCGCGGGCCGCGGACCGGGCGTGGTGCTGATGTTCCTCGCCGGGTACGTGTTCCCGCCGCTGCTCGGGCTCGGCGGGGCGGCGCTCGTGGCGGCGGGGCACGCCGACGTCCTGCTGTGGCTCGGCGTGGGGCTGCTGGTGGCGACGCTGGTCCACGTCCGGAACCTGTTCGGCGTGGTCGTCGTGCTGGTGACGGGCGCGGTGCTCGGCGCAGTGGCCTGGTGGGCGCCGCCGGTGTGGCAGGCCGGGTTCGCGGCGGCTCTGTGCTGGTTCCTGCTCTTCGGGGGGCTGCGGGCGGTCCGCGAGCTGCAGCGCAGCCGTCGTCGACGGCGCACCACGACCTCCGACGCCGACCAGCTCGCCGCCCTCACCCACCTGCCGGGCGGAATGTGGGCGGGCGTGTTCGGATTGATCGGACTGGCGGCGACCGTCGCCGCCGCATGGATCGTGTTCGGCTGAGAGGAACGTCGCAGTGCCCGAGGATTTCAACGCCCGCGTCATCCGTGAGTTCAAGGAGAACGACGGCAAGGTCGGCCCGCCCTTCGAGGGCGCGCCGATGATCCTGATCCACCACCGGGGGGCGAAGTCCGGCCAGGTCCGGACCACGCCGCTCGTCTACTTCCAGGAGGAGGGCGAGGTCGTGATCGTCGCCTCTGCGGCGGGCGCCCCGACCCACCCGGCCTGGTACCACAACCTCAAGGCGAACCCGGAGATCACGGCGGACATCGCCACCCCGGACGGCGTGGACAGCACGACCGTCGAGGCGTCGGAGATCACCGGCGAGCAGCGGGACTCCCTGTGGGACAGGATCGTGGAGCGCAACCCCGGCTTCGGCGACTACGCCGCCAAGACCGAGGGCGTCCGGACCATCCCGCTGTTCCGGCTCAGCCGGGCGGCCTGACCCTCCCCGCCCGACCAGGCACCCGCAGCGTCGCGGGCCGGTGGTCTGACAGGGTGCTCCCCGTGAGCATCTCGTTGGACCAGGCCCGCACGATCGTCGACGCCGCCCTCGCGCACGGCACGGAGCAGGGCTTCAACCCGCTGACCGTCGCCGTCCTGGACCCGGGCGGCGCCGTCGTCGCCCTCGCCCGACAGGACGGCTCCGGGTTCCTCCGCCCCGACCTGGCCACGGCGAAGGCCAGCGGGGTGCTGGCCCTCGGCATGACCAACCGGGCCATCGCCGCGCGCGCCGCGGACTCCCCGGAGTTCTTCACCTCCGTCGCCACGCTCGCGGGCGGCAAGATCCTCTCCGTGCCCGGCGGGGTGTTCGTGAAGGACGCCGAGGGCACGCTGCTCGGCGCGGTGGGCGTGACCGGCGACCTCTCGCTCCACGACGAGGCCGCCGCCGTCGCCGGGATCGAGGCAGCGGGGCTCGTCGCCGTGACCGGTGAGTGAGCCCGCGAGCCGGGCAGCGACGGTCGGGCTCGCGTTCGCGGTCGTCTCGGCGACCTCCTTCGGCCTGTCCGGCCCGTTCGCGAAGGCCCTGATCGACGCGGGCTGGTCGTCCGCGGGCACCGCGCTGGTCCGCATCGGCGGGTCCGCGGTCGTCGTGCTGCTCCTGCTCGCGGTCACCCGGCCCGGCGTCCTCGCGGCGCTGCGCCGGGACGCCCCGGCGATGGTGCTCTACGGCGTGCTGGCGATGGCGGGCGTGCAGGTCGCGTTCTTCAACGCCGTCCGGTACATGCCGGTCAGCATCGCGCTGCTGCTCGAGTACCTCGGCCCGGTGCTGGTCATCGCCTGGGTGTGGGTGGTGCGCAGGCAGCCGCCGAGCCGCCGGACGCTGGTCGGGGCGGGGACCGCGATCGTCGGGCTGCTGATGGTCGTGCAGGTCTGGTCGGGGACGGCGGTGGACCCGGTCGGGCTGGCCTGGGGGCTGGTCGCCTCGGTGTGCCAGGCGAGCTACTTCCTGCTCGCCGACCGGGCGGGCGCGGACACCCCGCCGCTCGTGCTGGCCGGCGTCGGGATGGCGGTCGGGACCGTCGTGGTGGCCGTGCTGGGCGCGGTCGGCCTGCTGCCGATCGTGCTGAGCACCCCCGACGAGGTCGTCCTCGCCGGCACCGACCTGGGCTGGGTCCTGACCGCCGTCCTGCTGATCCTCGTGTCGACGGTGCTCGCCTACCTGACCGGGGTCCTCGCGATCCGCCGGATCGGCGCGGCCCGCGGCTCGCTCGTCGCCCTGCTGGAGGTGGTGGTGTCCGCGCTCGCGGGCTGGCTGCTGCTCGGCGAGGTGCCCGCGGCGATCCAGCTGGCGGGGGGCGCGCTGATCCTGCTGGGCGTCGCGCTCACCCGCCCGCGACCCGAGGTCCTGCCCACCTAGTGTCCCGATCCCGCGCCGCCCTCGGCGGCGTCGCCGGACCGCCCGACTACAACCTGGTACGAGGGCGGCCCGGCTGCCTTGCCGGGAACGACGTGGATCACCGGGCCCGGCGGCGCCGGATCGGGACACTAGCGGCTCGCCTCGATCCGCAGCTGCTCCAGCAGCTTGACCTCGTCGTCCAGGTCGCCCGCGGCGGCGTTGGAGAAGAGCACCTGGTCCACGCCGGTGCCCTCCAGCCGCGCGAGGTCGTCGGCGATCTGGCGGGGCGAGCCGCCGAGGAAGGGTCGGTCCGTGCCGATCGGGTCCAGCGTGATCGGCACGTTCGCCCGCGCGGCCACGACGAGCGTCCCCGGGTGCCTGCCCTCGGCCCGCGCGGCCGCGTGGAAGGCCTCGGTCAGCCCGACGAGCGACTCGTAGGTGAACGCGAGCGGGTTCAGCCCGTCCGCGATCCGCGCGGCGCGCGCGATCCCGCCCGGCGTGTTTGAGCCCATCAGGACCGGGATGTGGGCCTGGACGGGCTTGGGGTTGACCTCCGACGGCGCGATGGTGTGGAAGCGCCCCTCGAAGGCGACCGGATCGGGGCCCCAGCAGGCGCGCATCGCGGCGACGGCCTCGTCCATGCCCGCGCCCTGGCGGCTCATCGGCACGTTCACCGTCTCGAACTCCTGGGGCATCCAGCCCTGGCCCAGCCCGGCCACCACGCGGCCGCCGCTGAACCGGTCGAGCGTCGCGAACCGGCGGGCGAGCACGACCGGCGGGTGCATCAACGCGTTCATCACGCTCGTCCCGAGTGCGATCTCACTGGTCAGCGCCGCGACGTAGCTGAGGGTCTCCAGCGGGTCGTAGGCGGTGCGGTAGTACTCCGGGACGCGGCCGAAGCCGGGGATCTCCGCGTACGGGCGCAGCAGCCGCTCGAAGGTCCACAGCGTGGCGTAGTCGAGCTGTTCGGCCTCCTGGGCGATCCGCGCGATGGCCTCCGGCGAGGCGAGCGGGCCGTCGTGGGTGGGCAGTCCGACACCGAGTTCCATTGCTCCTCCTGGGTTCGTGGTGACGAGCACCAGGCTCACCGACGGCGCGGCGGCGGAGATCGGTACCGGCTGCCCATTGATGCCCGGCGGGGTCGGTGCCTTGAGGCCTGCGGTGGGCGATGACACGATCACGCCGTGCCGGACCTCCTGGAACGCCAGGACGACCTGGACTCGCTGCTGGGCGCGGTCGACGCCGTCCGCGCGGGGGCCGGGCGCGTCGTCCTGCTCACCGGCGAGGCGGGCATCGGCAAGACGGCGCTGGTCCGGGCGTTGCGTGCGGCCCTCGACCCGGAGGTGCGGGTCCTCGCGGGGGCCTGCGACGACCTGCTCGCCCCTCGCGCGCTCGGCCCGCTGCGCGACGCCGCGCACGGCACCGGCGGGCCCCTCGAACGCGCGCTCGACACCGAGTCCCCGGACGCGGTCTTCGCCGCGGCGCTGGCGCAGCTGTCGCGCCCGACGCTGCTCGTCGTCGAGGACGTGCACTGGGCCGACGACGCCACCCTCGACGTCCTGCGCTACCTCGCCCGCCGGATCGACACGGTGCCCGCCCTGCTCCTGCTGACCCTGCGGGACGAGGGCGCGGG
>NZ_JACBXB010000308.1 GCF_013870575.1 Pseudonocardia pini | reverse complement strand
GCCGGGGACGTGGGTCAGGCCGGCCTCGAGGGCGGCGTAGCGGGCGATGTCGCCGCCGCCCGCGAGGACCTCGCCGAGCACGACGTCGTCGTACAGCTCGGTGGGCAGGCCCGCGCGCTGGACGGCCTCGCGCACCACGAGGGTGGCGAGCTCGAAGGCGTCGGTGTCGCGCAGGGTGCCCTTGAAGGCGGTGCCGATCGCGGTGCGGCAGGCGGACAGCAGGACGGCGTCGGTCACGGCTCGCTCCAGTGGTGTTCGGACCCGGTCATATTCGTTGTACTCTATTCAGGCCCGGCTCGGAAGGCTTACAGTGCCCGAGAAGAGTATCCTACTTATCGGAGGCGACGATGCGTTTCGGTATGCCGTGGCCCGGGGCCGGCCAGGCCCGCGAGGCCGAGCAGGCGGGCGTCACCGCCTTCTGCACCGGGGAGTTCGTCGACCACGAGGCCTACACCACCATGGCCGAGATGGCGGCGCACACCGAGTCCGCCCAGATCGGGCCCGCCATCGCCTACGCCTTCGCCCGCACCCCGTACGCCCACGCGGCGGCGATGCGGCAGCTGCACCGCACCGCGCCGGACCGGCTGTTCCTGGGTCTCGGCTCCGGTGCCTACACGATCAACCGGGACTGGTTCGGCGTGCCCGCGGACCGGCCCGTCGAGCGGATCGCCGAGGCCGTCGAGGTCACCCGCGCCTGGCTGCACGCCGAGAACGGGCAGCCGGTGCAGTACTCGGGCGAGTTCTACTCGATCGACGCGGACGTCCGGGCCCCCGTGCTCGGCCGCCTCGAGATCCCGGTGCTGCTGGCCGCGTTCAACAAGCGCATGGCGCGCACCGCGACCCGGGTCGGGGACGGCCTCATCGGGCACGGCCTGTTCACCCGCACCTGGTGGGACGACGTGGTCCGGCCCGCCGCGGAGAAGGGGCTCGCCGAGCGGGCCGTCGGGGGCACCCGGCCGGTCGAGCAGGGCTGGATCATCACCGCGATCGACGACGCCGCCCCCGAGCGCGCGATCCTCGACGCCAAGCGCATGATCGCCTTCTACCTCACGGTGAAGACCTACGACCCGTACGTCAGGCACCACGGGTGGGAGGCGCCCGTCGAGCAGCTGCGTGCCGCTTTCAAGGTCGGCGACACGGACGGGATGGCCGCCGCGGTGACGGACGAGATGGTCACCGAGATCGCGGTGTGCGGCACCACGGCCGAGGCCCGGGAGACCCTCAAGCGCCGCGCGGGCTCCTTCGCGCGGGACGTGAGCTACTTCGCCCCGCCCTCCTTCCTGGTGGGGCGCAAGCGCAGGGCCGCGTACACCGAGGCCTCCCTCGGCCTCATCCCCGACGTGACCTGAGGCCGAAAGGCAGCCGGGCCCGGCACCGCTCGAGTGAAGGACGGCTCGGCTGTCACCGCTCGACGTGGACGGCAGCTCGGCAGGCAGCACACGAGGTGAACGACAGCCCGGCCGGGCACACACCGCGAACGACAGCCCGGCTGTCACCGGTGCTGCTCTGCGGCCAGGGCCGGGCCGCCGTCCTCGACGTGAACGACAGCCCGGCCGACAGCACACGCCGTGAACGACAGCCGGGCCCGACCGACGAGCCGCTCTTCGGGCGTGAGCGCTCGCTCACCCCTCGACCGGAGTCCCGCACTCTCGGGCCCGCACGCGGCCCGCGGCAGCGGGCGACGGTCCGGCCCCCTCGGCAGCATGATCACCGACTCGGCACGTGCAGCCGCGGCACCCGCGGTCCGCGGCTCCGAAACAGTGATCATGGGCAGAACAAGGCGCCGTCCGGCCGACCACCGACCCACCCCTGATCACCACCCCGGCACAGAGAACCGCGGCCAGCGCGGCCGCTCGCTCCCGACCAGCGACCTTGGGCGCGTGCGGCACCCTCAACCCCAACAGATCGCCGGTTCGGCACGCGAAACCCCGGCCGGCTCAACCCCAGTGATCATGGCGCCACCGAGCCTCCCCACCCACGACCCCTTGATCACCGACTCGGCACACAGAGCCGCGACACCCGCGCCCACGACTCCGAAACAATGATCAAGGGCAGAACACGGCGCCGTCCGGTCGAACACTCACCCGCCCATTGATCATCACCCCGGCACAGAGAACCGCGGCCAGCGCGGCCGACCACTCCCCAACAGCGATCTTGGGCGCGTGTAGCAGGCAACCCCAAGAGATCACCGGTTCGACACGAGGAACCCCGAGCGACCGCGGCCCCGGCCCAGCCCACTCATCGTGGTGTTACCGAGCCTTCCCCACCCTTGATCACCGACTCGGCACGTGAAGCCGCGGCACCCACAGTCCGCGGCTCCGAGACGGTGATCATATGCAGAACAAGGCGCCGTCGGGCCCTGACCCCGTTCCGTGGACACGCTGATCCCCGCATCGTCGGGGGAAGCGAGATGATGTCTGACCATGGCCCGCAAGAACTACTCCGACGAGTTCCGTCGGCAGGCCGTCGAGCTCTATGAGTCCACCCCGGGCGCCTCGGTGAAGGGCATCGCCGCCGACCTCGGCGTCGAGCGCACCACGCTGGCGTTGTGGCTCGACAAGCTCGGCACCGGCACCAGGACCGCCCCGGACGGCACCCGCTCCCGCAGCGCCCGATCGGTGCGTGCGCCTCGCGAGAAGCCCGGTGAGGCCCCCGCTGCGGACGAGACGCCCGAGCAGCGTCTGGCCCGCTTGGAGGCGGAGAACAAGGCTCTGCGGGCGGAGAAGACCAAGCTCGAGACCGAGCGGGAGATCCTCCGTCAGGCGGCCAAGTATTTCGCCGGGGAGACGCGCTGGTGACCCGCTTCCAGTTCGTCGCCGACCACACCTCGACCACCCCCAGCCCGCGCCCGGGCTGGACGGTGAAGCGGCTCTGCGCACTGCTCGACCTGCAGCGTTCCTCGTTCTACGCTTGGCTCGCCGCCGCACCTGCCAGGGCCGCACGCACGGCGTCGGACACCGCCCTGGCCGAACGGATCCGCGTGATCCACACCAAGGACACCACCTGCGGGCGCCCCCGGATCGCAGCCGAGCTCAACGACGGCGCCGAACCGCAGGACAGGGTGAACCACAAGCGGATCGGGCGGGTCATGCGCGAACACGGCATCGCCGGCTACCGCAGACGCCGCTGAGTGCGCACCACCATCCCCGAGCCCGCCGACAGCCCGGTGCCCGACCTGGTCGGCCGGGACTTCACAGCGACCGCCCCGAACCAGGTCTACGTCGGCGACATCACCTACCTGCCCCTGGCCGACGGGGCGAACCTCTACCTGGCCACGGTCATCGACTGCCACTCCCGCCGGCTGGCCGGGTGGGCCATCGCCGACCACATGCGCACCGACCTGGTCACCGACGCCCTCCGAGCCGCCTGCGCGACGAGGGGATCGTTGGCCGGGGCGATCTTCCACTCCGACCACGGCTCCGTCTACACCTCCCGGCGATACGCCGAGCTCTGCGATCGCCTCGGCGTCCGGCAGTCGATGGGCGCGGTCGGGTCAAGCGCCGACAACGCCCTCGCCGAGTCGTTCAACGCCACCCTGAAACGAGAAGTACTGCAGGACAACACGTCCTGGCCCGACGAATCGTCCTGCCGCCGGGAGCTGTTCCGGTGGCTGACCCGCTACAACACCCGCCGCCGGCACTCCTTCTGCGGCTACCAGACCCCGAACACCTACGAGAACCAGTACGCCGCTACCGTCCCGGCAGCCGCGTAATCACCCCCGTGTCCACGAACCGGGGACAAGGCCCGTCCGGCCGACCACCGACCCACCCCTGATCACCGACTCGGCTCGTGAAGCGCAGCACTCACGGCCCACGACTCCGAAACGGTGATCAAAGGCAGGCGCGGCGCCGTCCAGCCGACCACCGACCCACCCCTGATCACCACCCCGGCACAGAGAACCGCGGCCAGCGCGGCCACCCACTCCCCAACAGCGATCTTGGACCGGTGCAGCACCCGCAGCCGCGGCAGCATCACCGGTCAGGCACGCGGAACCCCCGCCACGCCCCAGTGATCATGGTGCCGCGAGGCCTCCCCACCCCACCACCCCTCGATCACCGACTCGGCACACGAAACCGCGACACCCGACGCTCACGACTCCGAACACTGATCACAGCACCGCCCAACCGCTCCTGGCCCCGACACCCCTTGATCACCGACTCGGCACGTGGAACCGCGCCACCCGCGGCCCACGACTCCGAAACGGTGATCAAAGGCAGGCGCGGCGCCGTCCAGCCGACCACCGACCCACCCCTGATCACCACCCCGGCACAGAGAACCGCGGCCAGCGCGGCCGCTCACTCCCCAACACCGATCTTGGGCAAGGATCCGCACCCCCAAAACCCCAGGTGATCACCGGTCCGGCACGTGGAACCGCGCCACCCGCGGCCCACGGCTTCGAAACAGTGATCAAGGGCCGAAGAAGGCGCCGTCAGCCGAACACTGACCCGCGCTTGATCACCACCTCGGCGCAGAGAACCGCGGCCAGCGCGGCCGCTCGCTCCCGACCAGCGATCTTGGGCGCGTCCAGCACCCGCAGGCCCGGGGAATCACCGGACCGGCACGCGGAGCCCGGGGTGCGCGGCCCCCGGCTCGACCAGCGATCATGGTGCCATCGAGCCTGTACCACCCTCACCGCCCCTTGATCACGACTCGGCGCACGGAGCCGCGCCTCGCGCGGCCCACGACTCCGAAACAGTGATCACCGCACCGCCCAACCCTCCCGGCGCCCACCACACCGTGGTCACCGACTCGGCGCACGGAACCGCGCCACCCGCGGCCCACGACTCCGAAACAGTGATCACCGCACCGCCCAATCCTCCCGGCGCCCACCGCTCCCCGATCACCGACACGGCGCGTTTAACGACACCTCCCGGCGCGCCCACCACCTTGATCACCGACTCGGCGCACGGAGCCGCGGCACCCCCAGCCCAGGACTCCGAACCAGCGACCTACGGCGGAACGACCACGATCCACCCACTCAGCTGTGCCAGAAGTCGGAGAGCGCGGCCAGATGGCGTTGCATCCGGTGTCGGGCCAGTGGGAGGTCGCCTGCCCGCAGGGCCTCGAGGATCCGACCGTGGGCGTCGGCGACCACCGGGGTGTGCGAGCCGGGGCCGACCTCCGGCCTGCGCGCCTCGATGTGTCTGCCCCACAGCTCCGTGACGATCCGCAGGAACAGGCCGAGCACGGGGCTCGCCGCCGCGTCGGCCAGGTCGAGGTGGAAGCTGTCCGCCTGGGCCGGGCCCGAGGGCGTCGGCCTGCCTTCCACGGCCGCCGGCACCGCCTGTTCGCCCCGGCGGGCGAAGACCCGGTCGAGGCAGCCGAGCTCCAGCACCTCCCGCACCGAGCGCAGGTCCTGCGGCTGGATGCCCTGGTGGTCGAGGTAGAGCGCCATCGTCTCGACGCCCGCCCACGGCTGCGGCTCGGTCACGACGAGCCCGCCGCCGGGCCCGCGCCGCATCCGCGCCACGGAGTGGCTCTCCAGCAGTCGGATCGCCTCGCGCAGCACCGACCGGCTGATCCCGAAGCGCTCCAGCAGCGCGGCCTCCGAACCGTGCACGCTCCCGATCTGCCAGCCCGCCGCCGCGATCTCGTCGTGCAGCCGGGCGGCCACGACCTCGGCCAGCTTGACGCCCGGACCCATCGACGCGAGGTCGGCGGCGATGCCGGAGCGGGGTGCTCCGGGCTGCGGGGCGCTCGCGCTCAGGATCCGGCCGATCTCGACCAGGTGCTCGTCGAGGGCGGCGACGGCCGGTCCGGCGTCGCCCGCCACGGTCGCCTCGACGACGGTGAGGTGCGAGTCCGCCATCCGGCGCCGGTTGCGGGCCGTCTCCTCGGCCGAGACCCGCACCGACATGTGGGCGTAGCGGGTGGTGAGCCGGGCGAGCACGTCGACGAGCAGGTGCAGCGTGGTGTTGCCCGACCGGTGGCCGAGCAGCTGGTGCAGCCGGTCCTGGCGGTGCAGGCCGGGTTGGGAGACCGGGCCGGGCCGCAGCTCGTGGCGCAGCGCGGCGATGCCCTCCTCGTCGAGCAGCTCGATCGTGCGGCGCAGCGCGAGGGGCTCGAGCAGCCTGCGGGCCTCGACGAGGTCCGCCACGCTCGTGCCGATGTACTCGAGGTAGATCACCAG
>NZ_JACBXB010000307.1 GCF_013870575.1 Pseudonocardia pini | reverse complement strand
TCACTGCGGCCCGCGAGCGGGGCGGACGTGTGGCCGGGCGCCGGCAGGCGGGGTCGGTTCGGGGGCATGCCTGGCCGTGGTCATGGCGCCGGAGTCTAGCGACGGAGCCTGAAAGCCCCCTGAGTGGCCCGGGCCGCCCTGGAGGCCCTCGACGGGCTCGCGAACGGGCCGCGGACGCCCCTCCGAGGGGCTGCCGTAAGGTCGCTGCGTCCCGCCCGTCGCTCGGTCTCCGGCCGCCCGGCAGGGGCCACCGCGGGACGGGAGTGCAGCACGAGGGGGATGCGAGTGGAGAACGGCAACCCGATCGGCATCGCGGTCGTCGGAGGCGGGTACTGGGGTCCGAACCTGGTCCGCAACGCCCAGCAGACCCCCGGTCTGCGCCTGCAGTACCTCTGCGACCTGAACGCGGAGCGGGCCCAGGCGGTCCTGGGCAACTACTCCACGGTCGCGATCTCCACGTCGCTCGCGGACGTGCTGGCCGACCCCGCCGTCCAGGCCGTGGCCGTCGCGACCCCGGCCGCCACCCACTTCGACGTGGGCATGCAGGCGCTCGAGGCGGGCAAGCACGTGCTGATCGAGAAGCCGCTCGCGCCGACCTTCGAGGAGGGCAGGCAGCTCGTCGAGGCCGCCGAGCGGCTCGGCCGCGTCCTCATGGTCGACCACACCTTCTGCTACACCTCCGAGGTCCGGCACATCCGCGAGTCCGTGCGCAGCGGCCGCATCGGCGACCTGCAGTACCTCGACTCGGTGCGGATCAACCTCGGCATCGTGCAGCCGGACGTCGACGTCCTCTGGGACCTCGCCCCGCACGATCTCTCGATCTTCGACGCGATCCTCCCGGAGGACGTGCACCCCGTCTCGGTCGCCGCCCACGGGTCGGACCCGGTCGGCGCGGGGCACGCCTGCGTGGCCCACCTGACGCTGCGGCTGTCCAACGGCGCGCTGGCCCACGTGCACGTGAACTGGCTGTCCCCCACCAAGATCCGCACCTTCGTCGTCGGCGGGTCGAAGCGCACGCTGATCTGGGACGACCTCAACCCCACCCAGCGGCTCTCCGAGCACGACCGCGGGGTGCAGCGCAATCCCGACCTGGACGACATGACGAACGCCGACGTCCGTGGTCGCAGGCTCGTGTCCTACCGCACCGGGGACACCGTCGCCCCGGCGCTGGCCAACCTGGAGGCCCTCCGGTCGGTCATGGTCGAGTTCGCCGCGGCGATCGCGGAGAACCGACGGCCGCTCACGGACGGGTTCGCAGGCCTGCGGGTCCTCGCGATCCTGGAGGCGGCCTCCGAGAGCCTGGCGAAGGACGGCCAGTCCGTCCCGATCCGGCCCGTCCGGGAGATCCCGCGCGACACCGCCGGGGTCATCGAGAACGTTCCGACCACGATGGCCGAGCGCGGCCGCGGAGAGGTGACGGTGTGACCCACTCGCAGCAGGCGGCCCAGCCCGTTTCCGGACAGAGGATCCTGGTCACCGGCGGCGCCGGGACCATCGGCTCGACCCTGGTGGACCAGCTCGTCGAGGCCGGCGCGGCCGAGATCGTGGTGCTGGACAACCTGGTGCGCGGCAGGCGCGAGAACATCGCCGCCGCCCAGGAGGCGGCCGGGGACCGGCTGACCCTCGTCGAGGGCGACATCAACGACGTCGGCGTCGTCCGGGAGCTGACCGCGGGCAGGGACCTGGTGTTCCACCTCGCCGCGCTGCGGATCACCCAGTGCGCCGAGCAGCCGCGGACCGCGCTGGAGAGCCTGGTCGACGGCACCTTCACCGTGATCGAGCAGGCCGTCGAGGCGGGCGTGCAGAAGATCGTGGCGAGCTCGTCGGCGTCGGTCTACGGCCTGGCCGAGGAGTTCCCGACCACCGAGCGCCACCACCCGTACAACAACGACACCTTCTACGGCGCCGCCAAGGCGTTCAACGAGGGCATGCTGCGCAGCTTCCACGCCATGAAGGGCCTGGACTACGTCGCGCTGCGGTACTTCAACGTCTACGGCCCGCGGATGGACGCGTACGGCGTCTACACCGAGGTGCTGATCCGGTGGATGGAGCGCATCGCCCGCGGCGACCGCCCGCTGATCTTCGGCGACGGCCTGCAGACGATGGACTTCGTGCACGTGCACGACATCGCCCGGGCCAACGTGCTCGCCGCGCAGGCCCCGGTGACCGACACCGTCTTCAACATCGCCACCGCCCAGGAGATCAGCCTGGCGGGCCTGGCCGAGGCGCTGCTCGAGGCCATGGACTCCGACCTCACCCCCGAGTTCGGTCCGGCGCGCCAGGTCAACGGCGTCACGCGGCGGTTGGCGGACATCTCCGCCGCGGCCCGCGAGCTGGGCTGGAAGCCCACGATCGGCATGGACGAGGGCCTGCGCGGGCTCGTGGCCTGGTGGCAGGCGGAGACGGGCGTGACCGCCTGATGATCCCCGTGATGAAGCCCCTCCTCGGCGACGAGGAGGCGGAGGCGGTCGCCGCCGCCGTCCGGTCCGGCTGGGTCGCCCAGGGGCCGCGGGTCGCGGAGTTCGAGAAGGCCTTCGCCGCCCACGTCGGCGCGGAGCACGCGATCGCGACGTCGAACTGCACCACGGCCCTGCACCTCGCGCTCTACGTGCTCGGCGTGGGCCCGGGCGACGAGGTCGTGTGCCCGTCGTTCTCCTTCATCGCCACCGCGAACGCGATCCGGTACTGCGGCGCCACGCCGGTGTTCGCCGACGTCTCCGCCGAGTCGGGCAACGTCACGCCCGCGTCGGTCGCCGAGGTGCTCACCGAGCGCACGAAGGCCGTGCTCGTGGTGCACCAGGGCGGCCAGCCCGCGGACATCCCGGCGATCCGCGAGGTCTGCCGGGACGTCCCCGTCGTCGAGGACGCCGCCTGCGCCGCGGGCGCCACGCTGCACGGCTCCCCCGTCGGCACCGGCGCTCTGCTCGCCGCCTGGTCCTTCCACCCCCGCAAGCTGCTCACCACCGGTGAGGGCGGCATGGTCACCACGGACGACGCCGAGTGGGCCGCCCGGATCCGCCGTCTGCGGGAGCACGGGATGACCGTGTCCGCCGCGGACCGGCACGCCGCGGGCAGGAAGATCGTCCTGGAGGGCTACGCCGAGACGGCGTTCAACTACCGGATGACGGACATGCAGGCCGCGATGGGTCTGGTCCAGCTCGGGCGGCTGCCGGGGATCGTGGCGCAGCGCCGCGCGATCGCCGAGCGGTACCGCGAGCTGCTCGAGCCGCTGGGCCTGCGCGCGGTCACGGACCCGGCGCACGGGACCGCCAACTACCAGTCCTTCTGGGTCGAGCTCCCCGCGGGGGCCGACCAGATCGCGGTGCTGGAGTCCCTCGCGGGCGCCGGTGTGTCCGCGCGTCGCGGGATCATGGCCTCGCACCTGGAGCCCGCGTACGCCGGGCACCCGCACCGCCCGCTGCCCGTCACCGAGCACCTCACCCGGAACACCGTGATCCTCCCGGTGCACCACGAGGTCGGCGAGGCGGAGCAGAAGCTGGTGATCGACGCGCTGGCTGCGGCGCTGGACCTGCAGGGAGCCGTCTGACCATGGCCGCGAACATCCCCCTGGTCGACCTGGCCGCGCAGCACGCCGAGGTGGCCGCCGAGGTCGAGGAGGGCTGGGCGCAGGTCCTGGCCCGCACCGCCTTCGTCGGCGGCCCGGCCGTGGCCGCGTTCGAGGCGGCCTACGCGTCGTACTCCGGCGTCGAGCACGTCGTCGGCGTCGCGAACGGCACGGACGCCCTCGAGCTCGCCCTGCGCGCCCTCGGGATCGGGCCCGGGGACGAGTGCATCCTCCCCGCCAACACGTTCATCGCCACCGCCGAGGCGGTCGCCCGCGCGGGCGCCGAGGTCGTGCTGGTCGACTGCGAGCCGGGCACCGCCCTGATCGACGTCGACGCCACCCTCGCCGCGGTCACCGACCGGACCCGCGCGGTCCTGCCCGTGCACCTGTACGGCCAGGTCGCGGACGTCGCCTCGTTGCGCGACCGACTTCCGGCGGGCATCGCGATCTGCGAGGACGCGGCCCAGTCCCAGGGCGCGCGCCGCGACGGTCTGCAGGCGGGCGCGATCGGCGACATCGCCGGGACCAGCTTCTACCCGGGCAAGAACCTCGGCGCCTACGGGGACGCGGGTGCGGTGCTCACGAACTCCGCGGAGCTCGCCGACCGGGTCCGCCTCATCGGGGCGCACGGCTCACCCCGCAAGTACGAGCACAGCGTGGTCGGCGTGAACAGCCGACTGGACACCCTGCAGGCCGTGGTGCTCTCGGCCAAGCTCGAGCGCCTCGACACCTGGAACGCCCTGCGCCGCGAGGCCGCCGCCCGCTACGACACCCTGCTCGCCGACCTGCCCGTCACCAGGCCGACCGTCACGCCGGGCAACGAGCCCGTCTGGCACCTGTACGTGATCGAGGTCGACCGCCGGGCGGAGGTGCTCGCCGCCCTCAACGCCGACGGCATCGGCGCGGGCATCCACTACCCCACCCCGGTGCACCTCACCGAGGCCTTCGCCACCCTCGGCAAGGCAGGTGACTTCCCGGTGGCCGAGGCCATGGCCGACCGGATCCTCAGCCTGCCGCTCTACCCGCAGATCACCGAGGAGCAGCAGCTGCGCGTGGTGGAGTCCCTCCGCAAGGCCCTCTGACCCGCCGCAGCGTCCGCTCGCCGGGGACCCGCCTGCGCCGACCCGCGCGCCGGGGGACCTCCCAGGCCCCCTTCCCGGATGGTCGAGATCTCTGACCGTCGAGCACCCCGATGGTTCGATCTCTGACCATCGGGGTGCTCGAGCATCAGAAATCGAACACAGTCAGGAAGGCACCCTCGCCGGATCCCGGCAGGGTCGGTCAGCCGCGGGCGGGCACGGCTGCCGCTCCGAGTTCCGTGAAACGCCCCCGCTGTCGCGGCTCGGCCGTCAGACTCCGTACCGACGGTCGGAGTGCGACGGGAGACGAGCGATGAGGGACGGTCACCGCGAGCTGATCCTCCGCTACCGGGATCCGTACGACCGGCGTTCCCACGCCGTTGACCTCAGCGAGGACCGAGGAACCATTCCTCCCAGTTGTCGAACGCACCGCTCAGGGCCGCCTTGAAGATCAGGGGGCGGTCGATCTGGGTGATGAAGGTCCGCGGGATCGTGTTCGCCGGCCGGGTGTCCACGGCCTGCGCGTACACGGTGCGGTAGACGCGCGCGGCGATCTCCGCGGCCTGCGGGGTCCAGTTCGCGGACTGGCCGAACGGGATCGCGAACTCGTCGACCTCGTGGCCGAGCATCTTCTCCAGCCGCTCCCGGGACCCGGCGAGCTCGCGCTCGGCCTCCCCCGCCTCGAGCCTGCCGAAGTCCGGGTGCGACGCCGAGTGGCTGGCCAGGGTGACCCCCGCCGCCTCGAGGCGGGCCAGCCCGGCCCAGTCCAGGACGTGCTCGTAGCCGCCGCTGTGCCCACCGTCCGCCCAGCCGCTGACCACGAACATGGTCGACGGGACGCCGTGGTGGCGCAGCACCGGCACCGCGTTGTCGAGGACGCTGGTGGCGCCGTCGTCGAAGGTGATCGCGAGCTGCCGCCGGTCCGGCGCGGCCAGCACCTCGGCGGGGGTGGCGAAGGTCCAGCCGTCGTCGGCCGCGAGCTGGAGGTGCTTCTCGAAGTCCTCCGGCCGGACGTCGTTCACGCCCCAGACCGGGGTGCCGATGGAGTGGTAGGCCAGGATCCGTCCGACGCCGGTGCCGCGGGTCTTCTGCAGCCCGGTGCGGTGTCGCAGCGACTCGTCGAGCGCCAGGCCCCACCGCTCGGCCCGCATCCGGCCCGCGACCGCGCAGCGGTAGGCCAACTGTGCGGCGGGGAGCTCGCCGACCTTGCTGCGCAACGACTGGGTGTCCATCGAGAGACGATCTCCGGGCGGGGTGCGGGACAGCGGACACCCGACCTTAGTTCCCGGGTCGAGAGCCACCACCGAGTGGCCCCGCCGTACGCTGGCCACGCCCGGTGGACACCCGGGCGGGTCAGCCCGAGCGGCCCCGACGTCGACGGCCCCGACCTCCGAAGGCCACGAGATCCGAAGGCCCCGAGATCCGAAGGACATGATGGACGAGCGCAACCCGGACGGCACGCGTCTGCACCGACTCGTCGAGCACCT
>NZ_JACBXB010000306.1 GCF_013870575.1 Pseudonocardia pini | reverse complement strand
GCCGCGGGCCCGTCGCGTTCCGCGACCGCCGCCGCCCGGTTGAGCGCGACGACCGGCGTCCCGGCGACCGCGAGCAGCACGTCGTACCAGGACACGACGGCCGCCCAGTCGGTGTCCGCCCAGGTCGGGGCGAGCGCGTGACAGGCCGCGATCGCCGCCTGCACCACGTAGGGGTCCGGTCGGTCGGCGCTGCGCCGCAGTCCCTCCCCGACCAGCAGGACCCCCTCCTCCACGAGCTCCCTCCGCCACCGCGTCCGGTCCTGGTCGGCGAGCAGGACCGGACGACCGGCCGCGTCCCGGCGGGCCACGCGCCGCGAGTCGGTGAGCAGCTCGAGGGCGAGCAGGCCGAGCACGGAGGGCTCCCCGGGCATCAGCTCACGGACGAGCCGGGTCAGCCGGACTGCCTCGTCGACCAGCGCGGCGCGCGGCTCGCCGATCGGGTCGTACCCCTCCGTGAACAGCAGGTACACCGTGGCGAGCACCCCGCGCAGCCGGTCCGGGAGCTCGTGGTCGGCGGGCACCCGGTACGGGATCCGCGCCGTCGCGATCTTCTGCCGGGTCCGGGTGAGGCGCTTGGCCATCGTCTCCTCCGGCACGAGCAGCGCCTCGCCGACCTCGGCCACGCTCAGCCCGCAGAGGGTGCGCAGCGCCAGCGCGACCTGCGCCTGGTGTGCCAGCGCGGGATGGTAGCAGGTGAAGAGCAGGCGGAGCTGGTCGTCGCGCACCGTCTCGGGCGGCTCGGGCTCACCGGGCATCGCGAGGACCTCCTTCGCGGGCCGCGCGGACTCCCGACGCACCAGGTCGATCGCCCGCCGCCGCGCGGTGAGGGTGAGCCACGCGCGGGGCTCGGCCGGGACGCCGTCGCGGGGCCAGGCCTCCAGTGCCCGCAGCGTGGCGTCCTGCACCGCGTCCTCGGCGAGCTGGAGGTCGCCGGTCAGCCGGACCAGGGTTGCGAGGACGCGCCTGCCCTCGTCGCGCACGAGGCGGACGAGGGCGGCGCGGGGATCGCTCACTCAGCCCCCGAAGTCGATCACCGGACGCACCTCGACCGCCCCGTCCCAGGCGCCCGGGATGGTGGCGGCGACCTTGACCGCCTCGTCGAGATCAGCGCATTCCAGCAGGTAGAAGCCGGTGAGCGCCTCCTTGGTCTCGGCGTAGGGGCCGTCCGTGGTCACGACGTCCCCGCCCTTCCCGCCCTGCACCCGGACCGTCGTGGCGGTGGTGGTCTGGTAGAGCGCGGCACCCCCGCGCAGGATCGCGGCGGCGGACTGGGAGAACTCGGCGTAGTCCTTCGTCTCCTGCGCGAACTCGGGCTGGGTTCAGTCGACGTCGCGGCTGTAGATGATGGCGGCGTACTGCGGCATGGCGACTCCTCGGCTCGTGCACCGGCGGGGGCCGGCGTCATCCGATGGACGAACGGGAGGACGTCGGAAAGGACACCCCCGCGGACCTTCTTCTCGCACCCGCGCCCGGCCGCGTTTCCACCGGGACCGGCCGCCACTCGACGGCGGAGACCAACCACCTCGACCTCCTCGCCCGAGTGGGCGCCATCCCGGCCCCCGCCTGATCAGGCCTGGGTGAGGGAGAGGGCGTCGATCTCGAGCTCGGGGACCGACGCCCCGTTGCCGTTCGCGGAGTAGCTTCCTGCGCCCGCGACGGTGACCTCGGCGCGGAACTCGTCGCCCTCGACGATCGCCGCCAGCTCACGGGACCGCCCCACGACGACCACGGACGAGCTGTGTTCGCCGGTCTCCGGCGTGCCCTGCACCCGGGCGACGAAACGCGAGTCGCCCAGGTTGGCGTCGAACTGGGTGACGCTGCCGTGCACCACGACGCGTTCCCCCGAGTGGGCATCGGGGTCCTTCGCGATCAGCGCCCACTCACGATCGGTGAGGGTCCTCGCAGGCTCCGCGGTGAACGGGCTGGATCCGTTGCCGAGGTTCACCACGACCCCCGCGCCGACCAGAGCGAGCAACCCCAGCCCGACGACCAGCAGCGTCAGGCGTCCACGCCGTCTCCCGGACGGTGAGGGACGCGGCGATGAGGACATGTGTGCTCCGGACAGAGTAGGGACGCTGCTCCTCAATCGGGCACATCGCGGAGGCCGTTACCCCTCCGGCGCTCAGCCCTGCACGCCGAACTCCTTCTTCACCTCGGCGCGCCAGGCCGCGTACTCGTCGTTCTGCGCGAGGCCGAGCCGGCCGATGCAGTCGCTGCAGCGGCCGACGATCCGTACGAGGGCCTGATTGCCGCAGCGGACGCAGGTCTGCGGGAGGGCCGTGGAGTCGTCGTCGTCCGGCATGCCCCGAGTGTGCCGGATGGAGCCTGACGTGGGCCGCGGACCCTCCATGATCCACACGGGGGACGGGCGGTCTCGCTCCCGAGAAGTGGATCATCGCGATGGACCGTCCCCAAAAGTGACGATCTGCGTTCGGTCGCACACGGTCCGCCGTAACGACCCGGACTTATGGGCCGAAAGGCCCCATGGAAGCGGCCGAACGGCGGTCGCTCGGGGGTTTCACAGGAGAACACCATGCGCAAGCTGCACCTCGGCGCCATCGCCGCCGCCGTGGCCGTCACCCTCGGTGGGGGCCTGCTCCTCACCGGCGTCGCGGCTGCGGACCCGGCGCCCGCGACCATCGCGGTCGGCGCGAACGCCAAGACCGAGTGCGACACCGCCCGCGAGCGCGTGGTCCTCCCCGTCTTCGTCGAGAACCGGCACAGCGCCAAGATCGACCTCAGGGTCACCACCGCGTACGGCGAGAAGAAGGTGAGCCTCGCGAAGGGCGAGCGCTTCTACCAGCGCTTCGAGACCGGCAAGAGCTCCGTGCCCGCGGGCCAGGTCACCTGGGCCGCCTACGACTGGAACGGCGGCAAGGCGATCTACACGACCGGCAAGCTCCCCTACGCCGCGCTGAGCTGCACCGTGAAGCCCCGGCTCGACGTGAAGGCGATCGACACCGACAAGGACGGCCGGCTCGACAAGGTCGTGGTGCGCAACACCGGCGGCGACCCGGTCACCCTGCGGATCGCCGGCGACGGCTTCAACCAGGCCAAGACCGTGCAGCCGGGCGAGACGTTCACCGGCACCTTCAGCGACCGGGTGAACTTCGCCGCGATCGCGGCCTACAAGGTCGTGGACGGCAAGGCGTACTACACCTACCAGACCGCCTCGGTCTGACCGACGCCCTCCGCCCGCCCCTGCCGCAGGGGCGGGCGGTGTCGTCAGCGCAGGAGCAGGCAGCTGGAGCTCGCGTCGGCCAGGAGGCGGTCCGCGGAGTCCCGCAGCTCGGCGCGGGCCAGCGCGGTCCGGCGGCCGGAGTTGACCACCCAGCCGATGGCCTTCACCTCGCCGGTCGTGGCGGTCATCGGGCGGAGGAACTTCACATCCAGGTCGAGGCTGGTGTAGCCGACGCCCGCGGGGAGCGTGGTGTGGACCGCGCAGCCCATCGCCGAGTCCAGCAGGGTCGCGTAGACGCCGCCGTGCACCGTGCCCAGCGGGTTGTACTGGTGCTCCCCCGGCGTCATGCGGAAGACGACGCGCCCCTCGGTGAACGAGTCGAGGTCGAAGCCCACCAGGGACAGGATCGGCGGCGGGGGCAGCTCGCCCGCCAGCAGCGCCGTGAACACCTCCATGCCGCTCATGCTCACCGCGGCCGCCATGCCGGCCGGGTCCTGCCACGTGTGCGTCCGTTCGCGCCGGACCTCCACCTCGGTCATGGCCGCACCCTATCTGGGTTCCGAACAGAAACCTAGCCCGCCTCACGCGCTGACGGGCTCCTCCCGCCGTCGGCAGGCCTGCGCGTACGCGACGGGGGTGAGCCCGACCGCGGCGGTGAAGTCCCGGATGAAGTGGGACTGGTCGAAGTACCCGAGCTCGGCCGCCACCTCCGCCCACGGCCGCTCCTGCTCCTCCGCCAGCCGCGCCGCCGCCTCGTGCAGCCGGAACCGGCGCAGCACCCACTTCGGGCTCACGCCGACGTACCGGTTGAACAGCCGCTGGAGGGTCCGCGCGGGGATCCCGAACCGCTCGACGACCTCCTCCACCCGCGCGACCTCCCGGTCCCGCAGCAGCGCGCCGACGATCCTCCCGACCAGCTCGACGTTCGGGTCCGGCTCGGGCCACCGCTCCCGCAGGAACCCCTCCATGCGTGCGATCGACGCCGCCGCCGGACCCTGCATCGACGCGGCCAGCTCCTCCGTCGAAGACCCCCAGACCGACGACGCGGGCACCGTCGCGTCGGTGATCGACGAGACCGGCTCGCCGAGGAACGGCAGGAACGCGCCCGGCCGGAACTTCGTGCCGAACACCCGCCCCGCGCCGGTGTAGCGGTAGGTGAAGCGGTCCCGCCCCACGCCCGCGACCGCCAGCCGCCCGCCGTCGAGCACCACGTTCACGCAGGGGTGCGGCAGCAGCGTGACCGACGCCGACCGCCCCGGCGGCAGCTCCCAGGTGACCTCCCAGTGCCGTTCGACCAGGTCGGCGAGGTCCGCGGACGGCGCGAACCGCTCCAGCCGGAAGTCGACGTCCCGGACCCCCAGGACGCCGTACTCGCTCGTCGTGGACAGCACCGGCACAGCATGCCCGCCCCCACCGACAGTTCCCGCAACGATCCGGTCGCGCCGGACGAGAACCGTCGGACCGGCCCGCTAGCGTGATCACCCCTGGACCAGGAAGGCCGCCCGTGACCTCACCCTCGACCCGGCCGCGTCGGCGGTGGGTCCCGATCGTCGTGGCCGTCGTGCTGGGCGCCGTCCTGGTGTTCGTCGTCCGCTCGCTGGTCACCGGAGGCGGCGGCGGGGGCGACGACCCGGCGCCGAGTCGCGCGGACCGGGCGGACTGCGTGCCGCTGAACGTCACGGCGTCGTCGGAGAAGGCGGCACTGCTGTCCGCGGTGGCGAACAGCTACAACAACGCCGACCGGCAGGTCGACGGGCGGTGTGCGGACGTGCGGGTCACCTCGATGGCGTCCGGGGAGGCGGCCGAGGCGCTGGCCGCGGACTGGAACGAGGCGGCCAGCGGGCCGCGACCGGACGTCTGGAGCCCGGCCGCGTCGTCCTGGGCCGGGGTGCTGGAGCAGCGGCTGACCGCGGCGGACCGGCCGAACCTGGTGCCCGCCGACCAGCCGTCGGTGGCGCAGACGCCGCTGGTCATCGCCATGCCGCAGCCCATGGCGGAGGCACTGGGCTGGCCGGACAGGGCGATCGGTTGGACCGAGCTGGCCGCGCTGGAGGCGGACCCGGCGGGCTGGGGCGCCCAGGGGCATCCCGAGTGGGGCACGTTCCGGCTGGGCAAGACCAACCCCACGCTGTCGACCTCCGGGCTCAACGCCACGGTCGCCGCCTTCTTCGCCGCCACCGGCCGGTCCACGGACCTGGTCTCCGCGGACGTCGCGGCCGAGCCGAACCGCGCGTTCGTGCAGCGGGTGGAGAGCGGGGTGGTGCACTACGGCGACACCACGCTCACCTTCCTGCGGAACCTCGCGGAGGCGGACGCGCGGGGCAACTCGCTGTCCTACATCAGCGCGGTGACGGTCGAGGAGAAGTCGGTCTGGGACTACAACCAGGGCAACCCCTCCGGCGACCCGGCGACCGCGGGCCAGGGCGCGAAGCCCCGCGTGCCGCTCGTCGCGATCTACCCCCGGGACGGCACGCTGCTCAGCGACAACCCGTTCCTCACGCTGACCGCGCCGTGGGTGGACGCGCCGAAGCAGGCCGCGGCCGCGGACTTCCTGTCCTACCTGCGCGAGCCGGACCAGCAGCGGCGGTTCACCGACGCGGCGTTCCGCAGCTCCGAGGGCGTGCCGGGCGCGCCGATCGCCCGGGAGAACGGGCTGCTCCCGGAGACGCGGCTCGCGGTCCTCAGGCCACCGCCCGCCGCCGTGCTGGCGGAGATCGTCGCGTCCTGGACGGACCTGCGGAAGAAGGCGAACCTGGTCTTCGTGCTCGACGTCTCGGGATCCATGGGCCAGGCCGTGCCCGGCACCGGCCGCACCCGGCTGGACCTGGCCAAACAGGCCGCCGAGGAGGGGTTGGGGCTACTCGGGGCGGAGGACACGCTCAGCGTGTGGACCTTCAGCACCCCACAGTCGGGGGAGCGGGACCCGTTCCGGGTGGTGGTGCCGCCGGGTCAGGT
>NZ_JACBXB010000305.1 GCF_013870575.1 Pseudonocardia pini | reverse complement strand
CCGCCGCGGCACCAGCTCGGCGGTCCCGCCGGGCGTCGCCTGCCCCGGGGCGGCGCGGGGTGCCCCTCCTGGAGTGGCTTCGAGATCTCGACGCCATCCCAGCAGGGGTACGGCGGCCGCCCCCGGCAACCACGCCGCCTCGCTCAGCGCCTCGACGACCTCGGGGTCCGCGTGGTCAGGTCCTCGAGGAGGTCGTCGGTCGCGGTGTCGGCCATCAGAACAGCCCCCCGTCGACCCGGATCAGCGAGCCCGTGGTGTAGCTCGACGCGGGACTGGCCAGGTAGAGCGCGGTCGTCACGATCTCCTCCGGTCGGCCGGGCCGCCCGATCGCGCTGCGGGTCCGCTCGCGCGACTCGGCGGGCCAGTGGTCGGCGATGTCGGTGAGGAACGGGCCCGCGGAGATCGTGTTGACCCGCACGGACGGGCCGTACTCCAGGGCGAACACGGTGGTGAGCGCGTTCAGCGCTGCCTTGGCCCCGGCGTAGGGACCGAACCGGGGCTGGGGCATGAGCGCCCCCGAGGACGACACGTTGATGATCGACCCGCCCTCGCCCTCGGCCATCCGACGCCCGATCTCGGCGCACAACCGGAAGGGGCCCTTGAAGTTCACGCCGACGACCTTGTCGAACAGCTCCTCGCTCGTCTCGGCCGAGGACGGCGCGAGCGGCGACATCCCGGCGTTGTTGACCAGGACGTCGACGCGGCCGAACTCGGCGTACGCCGCCTCGGTGAGCGCGTCGAGGTCCGGCCAGCGGCCGACGTGCGCCGCGACGGGCAGGGCTCGGCGACCGAGGTCCCGCACCTCCTTCGCGACGGCCTCGCAGGCGTCGAGCTTCCGGCTGGTGATCACGACGTCGGCCCCGGCCTCGGCGAACGCCAGCACCATCTCGCGCCCGAGCCCGCGGCTGCCGCCCGTGACCAGCGCGACCTTCCCGGTGAGGTCGAAGCGGTCGCTCATGCGTTCACCGACCCGACGAGCGACTCGTCCGCGATGACGTCGGCGTACTTGGCGCGGACCGCGGCCAGCCGCGGCGGGATGTGCTCGCTCGGGAACAACCCGTCGGCCGGCTTGTAGTCCTTGAGGACCTGCTTGGCGATCGTGGTCCGGTGCACCTCGGTGGGGCCGTCGGCCAGCGCCAGCGACGGGACGCCCATCCACCAGCCCGCCAACGGGAGCTCGGAGGTGGTCCCGAGGGAGCCGTGCAGGTGCAGCGAGCGCTGGATGATCTCGCGGAGGATCTTCGCCATCGCGACCTTGCACGCCGCGATCTGGGTGCGCGCGGCGCCGTGCGGCTGGGTGTCGATGATCCATGCGGTGTGCAGCACCAGGAGCCGGTACTGCTGCAGCTCGATCCACGACTCCGCGATGAACTCCTGCACGGCCTGCTTGCGCGCCAGCACCTCGCCCTGCGTGCGCCGGGACAGCGCCCGCTCGCACATCATGTCGAAGGCGCGCCTGCATTTGCCCACGGTCCGCATCGCGTGGTGCACCCGGCCGCCACCGAGACGCGCCTGCGCCACGGCGAAGCCCTGGCCGGGGCCGCCCAGCATGGCGTCGAGCGGGACCCGGACCCGGTTGTAGCGGATGTAGCCGTGGATGCCCTCGTCGTGCTCGGGATCGGTGCGCTCGTCCATGGTGCCGACGTTGCGCAGGATCTCGATCCCCGGCGTTTCGGTGGGCACGATCAGCATGGACATCCGCGCGTGCGGCGGGGCCTCGGGCTCGGTGACGGCCATGACGATGAGGAACGCGGCGTGCCGGGCGTTGGAGGAGAACCACTTCTCGCCCTCGATCACCCACTCGTCACCGTCTCTCCAGGCCTTGCACACGAACTCCTTCGGGTCCGCACCCGCCTGCGGCTCGGTCATCGAGAAGGAGGAGACGATGTCGCCGTCGAGCAGCGGCTGCAGGTAGCGCTCCTTCTGCTCGTCCGTGCCGAACATCGCGAGGATCTCAGCGTTGCCGGTGTCCGGTGCGGCGGTGCCGAAGACCGTCGGCGCCCAGTAGGACCGGCCGAGGATCTCGTTCATGTACGCGAGCTTGACCTGGCCGTAGCCCGGCCCGCCCAGCTCGGGGCCGAGGTGGCAGGCCCACAGGCCCTGCCTGCGGACCTCCTCCTGGAGCGGCTTGATGATCGCGCGGGACTTCTGGTTGCGGACGTCGTACGGGTCGCCGCCGTGCGGGAAGAGCAGGTCGAGGGGCTCGCACTCCTCCTTGACGAAGCGTTCCATCCACTCCAGCTTGGCGGCGAACTCGGGTTCGACGGTGAAGTCGAGCATCGGTGCTCCTCGGGTGTCCTGGGGCCGGGCGGGGCTCTGATAGAGCGTACCGCAAACAAAGAACGTTGTTCTGACTTGTTTGTACCCGCTTCGGGATACCCTTGCACCATGTCGACCCAGGCCGTCCCTCCGCCCGACGAGTCCCTGCTGGCCCGCGCGGCGCGGCGGCGGACCGGCGACCGCCTGGCGGCGGCGGAGGACGAGGTCCGCAGGCTGCTCGACGTCGGCCTGGAGCTGATGCGCGAGAACCCCGGCGACAGCCCGCGCATCGCCGACATCGTCCGGCGCGCCGGGGTCTCGAACGACGCCTTCTACCGCGCCTTCCGCAGCAAGGACGACCTGATGGCGGCCATCGCCGACGACGGGTCCCGCCGGCTCGTCGACTATCTCCGCCACCAGCGCGACAAGCAGTCCGATCCCGCTGCTCAGGTGGAGGCGGTGGCCCGTGGGGTGCTCGCGCAGGCGGGCGACCGGGAGGTCGCCGTGGCCACCCGGGCGGTGCTGCGCAACGTCGGTCGGGCACCGCGCTCCGGAGGCGGCGCACTGGAGGTGCGCAGTCGGATCGCCGACCTGCTCGAGCCCGCGCTCACCGCCCTCGGCAGCCCCGACCCGGTCCGGGACGCGCTCATGGCCTCCTGCGGGATGTTCGCGCTGATGGAGCAGTTCCTGTGGGAGGAGCGGGAACCCGACGAGGCGGACGTCGACCACCTCGTCGGGTGGGTGACCGCGGCGGCGGGCCGCTAGGCGATCGCGACCGGAGTGACCGGACCGCCCGTCGCGCCGGGAACCCCGAACGGCGCCACCACCAGCAGAGCCTCGTGGACACCGTCGCGGGCCATCTCGGTCAGGACGAGGTGTTCGAGCAGGTGCACCCGAGTCTGACCAGGAGCTCGACGTGCACCGCGAGGACGCACTCGTCGAACGGCATCGCCTCGACCGCCGGTCGTCCGCACCGACCGCGACGTCGTCGTGCTACCCCGGCGGGGGCGGTGCTGTTCTCGCCCTGGGCCGACC
This sequence comes from Pseudonocardia pini, assembly GCF_013870575.1. Classification (GTDB taxonomy): domain Bacteria; phylum Actinomycetota; class Actinomycetes; order Mycobacteriales; family Pseudonocardiaceae; genus Pseudonocardia; species Pseudonocardia pini. The sequence goes on along the minus strand of NZ_JACBXB010000305.1, from coordinate 2,880 downwards.
TGCGGGACTCCGGCCCCAGCACTCGCCGAGTGTGCCGACACCGACGCCCTGTTCTCCCTCGCCGCCGCCGCGGAGGCCGCCGCCGTGTGCCTGGCCGGACCTCATCCCGACGATCAACGGCCCGTACGGCACTCGGCCCGCCTACGTCGGCTTCCGGCGTGGGTCGGTGCGCAGCTCGGAGAGCCCGAGCTCGGTCGGCATCGCGAGGAACAGCCGCGGCTGGGGCTGGGCGAACTGGAGCCGGTGCCCGTCCTCGGTCGGGGCGACGAGCAGGGCGTAGACCATCGGGCCCATGGGCTCGCCGTCCGCGGTGAACGCGTCGACGACCTCGTGGGCGCCCGGCCGGCGCACCCCGACGAGCTCGGTGAACCGGTTCCAGGTGTCGAGGGTGGTCACGCCGCGGACCAGGTCGGTGTCGACCCGCTGGCCGCGCCCGCTCGTCTCACGCTCCAGCAGCGCCGCGAGGATGCCGTGCGCCCCAGCCGGTGGTCGCGGTCGCGACCGGCCACGGGGAGCGCTCCTCGATGTCGGTGAGCCCGTGCCTGCGCAGCGCGGCGGGGACATCGTGGTGACCAGCACGTCCGCGGCGGCCGGCAGCTCGTCCAGCCGCGCACGCTCGGTGTCCAGGTCGAGGGCCACGCTGCGCTTCCCGTGCCCCAGCCCCGGCCGGCCTGGCAGCGCCCGCAGCGGCGTGCTGCCGGGTGCCTCCACCTGCACGAGACGCCCGAAGAGTGCCCTCTTCAGGGGGTCTGCGCCACGCCCTGCTCCTCACGGACCCGTCGCCGCAGCAGCTTGCCGTTGGGGAGCCGGGGCAGCTCGTCCACGAAGACGACCGAGCGCGGGACCTTGAACCCGGCCAGCCGGGTGCGGGCGTCCGCCCGCAGCTCCTCCGCCAGCTCGGGGGTGCCCACGATCCCGGGCGCGCACTGGACGACCGCCCGCACCGAGTGCCCCATCTCCGCGTCCGGGACCCCGACGACCGCCACGTCGGCCACCGCCGGGTTCATGATCATCGCGTCCTCGATCTCGGCGGGGTACACGTTCACCCCGCCGGAGATGATCAGGTCGGTCCGTCGGTCGGCCAGGTACAGGTAGCCCTCGGCGTCGAGCCTGCCCATGTCCCCCAACGTGGACCACCCGCGGTGGTCGTGCACGCGAGCGGTCTTGTCCGGGTCGTTGTGGTACTCGAACGACCCGCCGCCGGAGAAGTAGACCGCGCCGATCTCCCCGGTCGGCAGCTCCTCGCCGACCTCGTCGACGATGTGCACCTCACCCACGGCCGCGCGGCCCACCGAGCCCGGGTGCGCGAGCCAGTCCGGCGAGGTGATGACGGTCATCCCGCTGCCCTCGCTGCCCGCGTAGAACTCCATCAGCACGGGCCCGAACCACTCGATCATCCGGTGCTTGACGTCCACGGGGCAGGGCGCCGCGGCGTGCACGACGACCCGGAGCGACGACACGTCGACCGCGGCCCGCTGCTCCTCCGGGAGCTTGAGCATCCGCACGAAGTGGGTCGGCACGAACTGCACGTGGCTGACCCGGTGCTGCTCGATCGCGCACAGGCAGTCCATGGCGTCGAACCGCTCCATCAGCACCACGGTGCCGCCGTTGCGCAGGGTGCCGAGCGACCAGCCCGCGGGGGCCGCGTGGTAGAGCGGCGCGGGGCACAGGTACACCGAGTCGGGGCCGAACCCGAAGGTCGAGGCCATGGTGTGGTCGATCCGCAGCCCGGTGCCGAACGGCGGGAACGCGTGGTCGGGACGGATGCCCTTCGGTGCCCCCGTGGTGCCGGAGGAGTAGAAGAAGTAGGTGCCCTCGACCTCGTCGGCAGCGGGCTCGGCGGGCAGCGGTGCCAGTGCCTCGTCCAGGGACGATCCGGCGACGAACACCGCCTCGACGCCCGGGGTCGCCGCGGCGATCCGCGAGGCCAGGTCGGCGACCCGGGGCGAGGCGAACAGCAGCCGCGCCCCGCAGTCCCGCACGACGTAGGCCGCCTCCTCCTCGGTCAGGTGCCAGTTGACCGGCGTCCAGTACTGCCCGGCCCGCTGGGCGCCCCAGGCGACCTCCAGGAACTCGGGCGAGTTGTCCATCAGGACCGCGACGTGGTCCTTCGGACCGAGTCCGTGCGCGCGGACCAGCGCGGCGACCTGCAGGCTCCGGCGGTCGAGCTCGGCGTAGGTCACGGTCCGGCCGCCGGTCGTCACGATCGCCGGCTTGTCCGGCGTGCGGGCAGCGATCTCGCTCAGGTGCACGGTGCCTCCTCCTCCAGTGGTGCGGCCAGGACCTCGATCTCGGCCAGTGCGCGCAGCGCGTCGTTGAGATGGGTGCAGCCCGCGGTGCCCTTGAGCCGCTCCAGGACCGCGGCGCGCAGCTGGCCGACCGGGGTGCCGACCATCCGGTCGACGGTCCGGGTCGCGAGCGGGCACTCCAGGTAGGGCAGCACCCGGGGATCGGCGGCGACCTCGGTGAGCACGCCCGCCTCGGCCCGCGCCGACAGCCGGTACTCGTGGACCGCGATCCGGCCGTTCGCAGGCGTGGTCGCGCTGTCCTGGAAGAACGAGTCGACCACGACGGCGCCGTCCGCGACGTGCACGTCGATCCGCCGGGACCGACGCATCGACACCCCCGTGACCTCGGGCAACGCGTGCCAGGCCAGCGGGTCCGGGCCGGCGGTCAGCGCCTCGACGGGACGGACGCGGTGGTCGAGGACGCTGAAGCCCTCCTCGTCGAGCGCCCGCGATCCGGGCTGGAAGCCGGTGCAGACCCCCTCCATCCGACGACCCCGGCGCCGAGGCGCGGCGGGTGTCGTCCACTCGGAGGTCCACTGCGACCAGGCGAACCCGCCGACGAGGCTCGCGCCCGCGACGTCGTCGAGCAGGA
>NZ_JACBXB010000304.1 GCF_013870575.1 Pseudonocardia pini | reverse complement strand
CCGGCGCGCCCACCGGGGACATCCCGAAGCGCGGCCGGAAGCGGCCGCTGCTGATCGTGGCGGGCCTGGTCGCGGTCCTCGCGATCCTCTACGTCGCCGACCTGGTGCTGTCCGCGGGCAACGTGCCCCGGGGCGTCACCGTCGCCGGGCTGGAACTCGGCGGGCTGTCCAAGGCCGAGGCGCGCCAGCGGCTGCAGACCGAGATCGAGCCCCGGTCGTCGCTGCCCGTGCAGGTCACCGCGGGCGAGGTGCAGAGCCAGATCGACCCCAAGGCCGCGGGCCTCGAGGTCGACTACCAGACCACCATCGACCAGGCCGGTGCCCAGCCGCTGAACCCGGTCACGCGGGTCACCTCGTTCTTCACCACCCGCGAGGTCGGCGTGGTGAACACGGCGGACGAGCGGTCGGTGCTCACGGCGTTGGAGCAGGTCAAGCCGGTCGTCGACAAGGCGCCCGTCGAGGGGACGGTCCGTTTCGACGGCACCACCCCGGTCGGGGTCCCGCCCGTGCCCGGCCAGGAGCTGGACCTGCGGACGGCGGTCGGCGTACTGGAGCGGGACTGGGCCTCCGGGTCCCCCGTCGCGCTGCCGCTGATCACCCAGCCGACCATCACCACGGACCAGGACGTGCAGGAGGCGGTCCAGCAGGTCGCCACACCCGCCGTCAGTGCCCCGGTCACCCTGCAGGGCGAGGGTGCCACGGCGACCCTGACCCCGGCGAACATCGCGGCCGCGCTCACCTTCCGCGCCGACGCGGCGGCCAGCCCCAAGCTCGTCCCGGAGATCAACAACGAGGCGCTGAAGGAGGTCGCGACCCCGCAGCTGGCCTCCACCGAGAAGCCCGGCCGGGACGCGACGCTGGACTTCTCCACCGGCGCCCCCGTCGTCGTGCCCTCGCAGGACGGGCGCGGCGTCGACTACGACAAGACCTTCGAGGGCCTCGTCCCGGTGTTGACCGGTAGCGGCACCCGCACGCTCACGGCGGTCTACGCGGACCAGCCCGCGAAGCTGACCACCGAGCAGCTGAACGCCCTCGGCATCACTGGCGAGATCAGCACGTTCACCACCGGCGGGTTCGCCGCGGACTCCGGGCGGAACATCCGCCGGGCGGCCGAGCAGGTCAACGGCACGATCGTCGAGCCGGGCGAGACGTTCAGCCTCAACGCCCTCACCAACCCGCGGAACGCGGCGAACGGGTACGTCGAGGCCGGGATCATCGAGAACGGGCACTCGGCGCGCGGCGTCGGCGGCGGTGTCTCGCAGGTCGCCACCACGCTGTACAACGCCGCGTACTTCGCGGGCATGGTGGACGTCGAGCACAAGGAGCACAGCTTCTACATCGGGCGCTACCCGGTCGCCCGGGAGGCCACGGTGTTCGACGACATCATCGACCTCAAGTTCCGCAACGACGGCCCCACGGGCGTGCTCATCCAGACGATCTGGACGCCGTCGAACCTCACCGTGAAGATGTTCGGCACCAAGCGGTACGAGGTCACGTCGGAGACCGGCCCGCGGACCAACCCGACCGAGCCGCAGACGCTCACGCTCCCGGCCGGGCCGAGCTGCGTCGCGGGGCGGGGGTCGCCCGGCTTCACCGCCACCGACACCCGCGTGATGCGGAACGTGGAGACCGGCGAGGTCACCCGCAAGACCCGCACGGTGCGGTACAACCCCGTCCCCACGGTCGTCTGCCAGTAAGGCCGCGCTCAGCCATGGCGTGACCCGGCTCACGCTGCTTACCCTCGACGGCGACAACGAAGTCGACGATCGGGGAGTCGCATGCGGATAGCGGACGTGCTGCGGACCAAGGGCCACACGGTGGCGACGGTAGGGCCGGAGGCCACCGTGGCCGAGCTGCTGGGGCTGCTGGCCCAGGGGAACTACGGCGCCCTGCCGGTGGTGCGGGCGGGTGCGCTGATCGGGATGGTGTCGGAGCGAGACGTCGTGCGGCGGCTGCACGACCGCGGCGCCGCGGTCCTCGACGCGACCGTGGACGAGATCATGACGACCGACCTCGCCACCTGCTCGCCGGACGACAGCGCCGCGGACCTCGCCAGGGTCATGACGACCCGCCGCGTCCGCCACCTCCCCGTCCTGGTCGACGGTGAGCTGGCCGGGATCGTGTCCATCGGCGACCTCGTCAAGGCCCGCATCGACGCTCTCGAGCAGGAGCGCCAGCAGCTCGAGTCCTACATCGCCCAGTAACCCTGTGAGCGGCGATGGTCGCTATGGCGACCATCGCCGCTCACGAGGTCAGAACGAGGCTTCGTCGAGCTCCATGAGGGCGTTGTCCGCAGCCTCGACGACCGCCTTGTCGCTGGTCAGGCGCGGGAGGACGGTGCGGGCGAAGAACCTCGCCACGGCCACCTTGCCCTCGTAGAACGACTGGTCCTTGGCCGAGACCTCGCCGGCGAGGGCGTTCTGCGCGACGTCCGCCTGCCGCAGCAGCAGCCACCCGATGAGCAGGTCGCCGACCGCCATCAGGAACCGGACGCTGTGCTGGCCGACCTTGTAGAGCTCCTTCGGGTCCTGACGCGCGGCGAACAGGTAGCCGGTCAGCGAGCCGAGCATGCCCTGGACGTCGGCGAGGGCGGTCGCGAGGAAGGCTCGCTCCTCCTTCAGCCGACCGTTGCCGGTCTCGTTCGCCAGGAACCGCTGGATCTCGCCGGCGACGGCCGTCAGCGCCGCGCCGTTGTTCCGCACGATCTTGCGGAAGACGAGGTCCAGCGACTGGATCGCCGTGGTGCCCTCGTACAGCGAGTCGATCTTCGCGTCCCGGATGTACTGCTCGATCGGGTAGTCCTGCAGGAAGCCGGACCCGCCGAGCGTCTGCAGCGACTGGACGAGCTGCTCCGAGGCCCGCTCCGACCCGACGCCCTTGACGATCGGGAGCAGCAGGTCGTTGACCGCCTCCGCGGCCTCGGTGTCCCCGCCCTGCCGGATGGTGTCCTGCACGGTGCCGGTGTAGAGGTAGAGCGCGCGCATGCCCTCGGCGTAGGCCTTCTGCAGCATCAGCGAGCGCCGGACGTCCGGGTGGTGGGTGATGGTGACGCGCGGCGCGGTCTTGTCCGTCTGCCGGGTCAGGTCGGAGCCCTGCACGCGCTCCTTGGCGTACTCCAGCGCGTTCAGGTAGCCGGTGGACAGCGTGGCGATCGCCTTGGTGCCGACCATCATCCGGGCGTACTCGATGACCTGGAACATCTGGGCGATGCCGTCGTGCACCTCGCCGAGCAGCCAGCCCTTCGCGGGCACGCCGTGGGCACCGAAGGTGAGCTCGGTGGTCGTGGAGACCTTGAGCCCCATCTTGTGCTCGACGTTCGTGACGAAGGCGCCGTTGCGCTCGCCCAGTGCGCCGGTCTCCGAGTCGAAGTGGAACTTCGGCACGAGGAACAGCGAGAGGCCCTTGGTGCCGGGCCTCGGCTCCACACCGGGTGCCTCGGGACGGGCCAGCACCAGGTGCATGATGTTCTCGGTCATGTCCTGGTCGCCGGAGGTGATGAAGCGCTTCACGCCCTCGACGTGCCAGGAGCCGTCCTCCTGCAGGACGGCCTTGGTGCGGCCCGCGCCGACGTCGGAGCCCGCGTCGGGCTCGGTGAGCACCATGGTGGCGCCCCAGCCCTTGTCGATCATGAGCTCGGCCCAGCGCTGCTGCTCCGGGGTGCCGTTGGCGTGGACGATCGAGGCGAAGTTCGGGCCCGCCATGTACATGTACAGCGCGGGGTTGGCGCCGAGGATCAGCTCGGCGGCGGCCCACTGCACCGACGGGGGCACGCCGAAGCCGCCCAGCTCGACGGGCAGGGACAGCCGGTACCACTCGCCGTCCCACAGGGCCTTGTAGGAGTCCTTGAAGGACTGCGGCAGCGTGGCCGAGTGGTTCTTCGGGTCGAAGACCGGCGGGTTGCGGTCCGCGTCGGCGAAGGACTCGGCCAGCGGCCCCGTGGCCAGGACGTTCAGCTCGGACAGGATGCCCTTGGCGGTGTCGAGGTCGACGCCCTCGAACACCCCGCTCCCCAGCTTGTCCTGCACGGAGAACACCTCGAAGAGGTTGAACTCGAGGTCACGCACGTTGCTCTTGTAGTGCCCCATCGCGGCGCTCCTTCCTACCGACGGGTAATCGCCTGGACCCAGGATATTACTCGTCAGTAACTTCGGCAAGGTCCTCACACCTTCGGGTTCTGGAGTTGTGCACGGAGCGTGTGGGGCGAGAGGGTTCCCGGGGTCGGAAGTGACTCGTGTGGTTCCGCACGGGTGATCCGAGGGGGCAGGGGGCGATCATGGGGCGACTCGGCGTGACGCGGCGGGGGTTCGTGCTGGGCGGCGTGTCCGCGGGTGCCCTCCTGGCCGCGCCCGGGGTGGCGCTCGCCCAGCCGGGTGCGGGAGCCGGTCGAGACGCCGGGCGCCGTGCGGGGGTCCTCGAGGGCGGGCCGGACATCGTCGACTGTGGAGGCTGGGGAGCCCGCCCGAACAGCGCCGTCGTGCCGGTGTGGAACCAGCGGCCGGTGAAGATCCTCGTGCACCACACGGCGTCGCCCAACGTGGCGGACACCAGCCGCGGCGCGGCGGACGCGGTGGCCCGCTCGATCCAGAACTTCCACATGGACGCCCGGGGCTGGCTGGACACCGGCCAGCACTTCACGATCAGCCGCGGCGGGTTCGTGCTGGAGGGGCGGCACCGGTCGCTGGAGGTGCTGCGCGGCGGCAGGCAGCAGGTCGAGGGCGCGCACTGCACGGGGCAGAACGTGGTGGCCGTCGGGATCGAGAACGAGGGCATCTACATCGACCAGGACCCGCCCGGCGCCCTCTGGGACTCGCTGCGGGCCACCTGCGCGTACATCTGTGGGCAGTACGGCATCGCGCCGACGGAGCTCTACGGGCACCGCGACTTCAAGAACACGATCTGCCCCGGGGACCGCCTCTACGGCATGCTCCCGCGGCTGCGCTCCGAGGTCGCGGGGGTTCTGGGGCAGCGCATCGAGGGCGGTGAGGTCAAGGCGAGCTGGCCGCTGCTCCGCCAGGGCGACAGCGGCGAGCAGGTGCTGGCCGCGCAGTACCTCCTGCGAGACGCCGGGGTGGCGGTCAAGACCGACGGCCGCTTCACCCCCGCCACCGCCGCCGCCCTCACCGAGTTCCAGGTGGCCACCGGTGCCGAGGAGCCCAACGGCATCCTCGGCGGCGAGTCGTGGCCCGTCCTCGCCCGCACGGTCGAGCGTGGGGAGGGTTCGGACGCCGAGCGCGCCGTCGACAGCCTGGCGTCGGGGAACACCGAGGCGGTCCCGGACACGGTCGACCACTCCGCGTGGCAGCGCCTCCTGGGTACCGGGGGTGCTGAGGTGGATCAGACGGTTGATCCTGTGGGTCCGGTTCGCTGACTGAGTTCGCGCGTTTCGTGCTCTCAGCGCGGCAAGATCGGTGGTTGGGTGCTGTCAGTGCTGTTGGCGCCGCGCTGAGAGCACGTAGCTCGCGATCATGGGGTGGTGGCAGCGCTGAGTGCACGCAGATCGTGATCATGCAGCGCTGAGAGCACGAAACGTGCGATCTCGGCTGGCTGTCGCGCTGGCGACACGCTGCGACCGATCGTGCATGCGCAACGGGTGATCTCGGCGGCGGGGCGTTCGTGGGGCCGGTGCCGTTAATCAAGATCGCACGTTTCGTGCTCTCAGCGCGGCAAGATCGGTGGTTGGGTGCGTTCAGTGCTGTCGACATCGCGCTGGGAGCACACAGCTCGCGATCATGGCGCCGTAGCAGCGCTGAGTGCACGCAGATCGTGATCATGCAGCGCTGAGAGCACGAAACGTGCAACACCCCGCCCGTGCAACACCCCGCCCGTGCAACACCCCGCCCGTGCAACACCCCGCCCGTGCAACACCCCGCCCGTGCAACACCCCAGCACCCAGCAAACCCCACCTCACCCCGTCACTCTTTCCGGTTCAAGCCGTTGGACGGTTCGTCGCGGACGACCATCGCCCACCCCGTGGGCCCTACTCTCGACCTCCGCGGTCGGGGGGCCGCGGAGGGGGTGTCACACCATGCTCGGGTCCACTAGGGACGGTCTGCCCGCGGCCGGGCCGCTGCTCGCCGCGCTCGCCGCTGATCCCGACGCCCCACTGCTCGCGGACGTCGTGGGCGCCGCGGGAACGGGCAAGACGACCACCCTGCGGGCCGTCACCGCGCTCTGGCCCGCCGCCGCC
>NZ_JACBXB010000303.1 GCF_013870575.1 Pseudonocardia pini | reverse complement strand
GCGGCCACCGTCCGGCGGGAGCGGACGTCGCCTGCCCACCGCAGCGCGTTGGAGGCGAAGTTGCCCGGGCGCAACACGGTCCACTCCAGGTCCGACCGGGTCACCGCGTCCTCCATCGCCGGAGGGTGCCGCTGCGTACCCACGCCCTGCGAGGACAGCAGGACCAGCCGGGCGACGCCGCTCGCCTGCGCGAGGTCGACGACCGGTCCGAGGTCTCCGCCTGCCAGGAACTCCGGCGCGGTCAACAGGAACACCGCCTCGGCGCGGGCGAACACACGCTCCAGGCTCGCCGGCTCGGCCAGGTCGGCCCGTACGGACCGGACCCCCGGGGGAGCCTCGACCTCGCGCCGCGAGACCGCCGTCACCTCCTCCCCCGCCTCGACGAGGGCCTGCACCAGCGGCGTGCCCACGTTCCCCGTCGCTCCGGTCACCACGATCATCCCGAGTCCTTCCGCCACTTCCACCGATCCGCGGCGGGACGCTACTGTCGGATGGCTAGTAGGTACCTAGAGGAAAGTGGTGCAGTGGTGACGACGACCACGCCGATCCCACCGGATCAGGCCTGTTCCGTGACCCCCGTCGTGGAGATCATCTTCAGTCGGTGGACGACGCCGATCCTCTGGACGCTGAACGAGTACGGCCGACACCGGTTCGTGGAGCTCGAACGCCGCATCGGCACGATCACCCCGAAGGTGTTGACCCAGCGCCTGCGGCAGCTCGAACGCGACGGGCTCGTCGTGCGGACCTACCACCCCGAGGTCCCACCGCGGGTCGAGTACGAGATCAGCGACCTGGGCCGGAGCCTGGCCCCGCTGTTCGCGGTCCTCGCCGACTGGACTGTCAACCTGGACCGGGTCGAGCAGGCGCGCGCGGACTTCGACGCCCGCAAGGGGGCGGCCTGACCGGGGGTCGGGCGCAGGTCAGGCGCTCGGTCGGCCCTGCCGGCGACGACGGGCCCGGCGGTAGCTCGACCAGTCCTGGTAGCCGAGGCGCTGGGCGATCTCGCGGCGCGGGACGGTCGGGGTGTGCAGGAGGTCCTCGGCGACCGTCCAGCGCACCTCGTCGAGGATCTCGCGGAACGACGTGCCCTCCTGGGCGAGGCGGCGGCGCAGCGTGCGCGGGGGGTAGTGCAGGGCCTCCGCGATCTCCTCGAACCCGACGTCGAGGGCGGCCCGCTCCAGCAGCCGGGCGCGGACCCGCGCGGCGATCCCGGTGCGGTGCAGGCGTTCGGTGCGGATGCGCTCGCACTGCCGGGCCATGACGGCGGCCGTGTGCGGGCTCGCCATCGGCAGCGTCTCGTCGAGGAACCCGGCGTCGTAGACGAGCTCGGTGCGGGGATGGCCGCCGCTCACCGGCACCCCGAGGTGCTCGGCGAAGACCGGGGGCAGCGGGTCGCGCCCGACGTCGTCGGCCAGCCGGACCTCGCGCAGCGGGACCCGCCGGGGCCACGGCATCAGCTCGCGTTGGAGCTGGACGGCGGCGGCGAGGTCGCGCTCCACGACGAACCGGCGGATGTCGAGCGGCACGTCATCGGCGTCGAGGGCCTGCACGACCGACGGCGTGTCCGTCTCGTGCACGCTCATCGTCGAGAAGGCGAAGGTCAGCGGCGCGTACCGGAAGCCGTGCCGCACGGTCTCGCGGACCGTCGAGCACGCGGCGAGCAGGAAGCCGTAGTAGCCGTAGGCGGTGAGGTGGTAGAGCCTGCCGACCTCGATCCCCAGGCCGGGGCGGTCGCCGACCGCGTGCAGCAGCGAGCGGACCACCGCGATCTCCTGCCGGGCCTCGATCAGCTGCTCCGGGTCCGCGAGGAGGTCGGGCGGGATCTCCGAGCCCGCCAGGAGCTCGTCGGTGCTCAGCCCGGCGAGGGCCGCCCACTCACACAGGATCGAGACCCCGACCATCGTCCGCGGGTGGTCCCAGGAGTCCGCCATGGCCGCGACCAGGCGAGACGACACGCTTGGCTCGGACGGGACTGCGCGGACCCTGCTCACCGCCGTCATCGATCGCCTCCATCGGCTCCGCGGCGCCGCTGCCGCGATCTCGCAGTCTGGCAACGCACGTTGCCGTAGTCAAACCGACGGGATGGCCGGAACTACCCCGTTGTGGCCAGGCCGGTGCTGTCCCGGGCCCGCGGGGCGCTCCTACGGTGGCCGGAGGGTCGCCGAGGTCACCGATGTCGTCGCCCGTCGCATTCGCTCTCAGCATCCACTCTCGACGAGGAGAACGTGCATGCCGCTCGAGCCGGTGTCCCAGGCGCTGCTGGCCCAGCTCGCGGAGGCCGGCGGCCCCGCGATCCACGAGTCGACCCCCGCGGTCGCCCGGCTGAACGGCCCGGTGATGGCCGGACTGAGCGGCCGCGGCCCGGCGGTGGCCGCGGTCCGCAACCTCAAGCTCGAGGGCGAGGGCGGCCGGTTCCGGGTCCGCGTGCTGACCCCGGCGGCCGATGCGCGGGGCATCGTCGTGTACTTCCACGGCGGTGGCTGGGTCCTCGGCGACATCGACCTGCAGTACGACCACATCGGCCGCAGGCTGGCGAACCTGACCGGCTCGGTCGTCGTCCTGGTCAACTACCGCAAGGCCCCCGAGCACCCCTTCCCGACCGCGGTCGAGGACAGCTGGACCGCGCTGAGGTGGGTCGCCGAGCACGCCGCGGAGCTCGCGCCCGCGGGCGTGCCCCTCGTCGTCGCGGGCGACAGCGCGGGGGCGAACATCGCCGCCGTCCTGACGCTGCGGGCGCGCGACCGCGGTGGGCCCGCGATCGGCTACCAGGTGCTCGTCTACCCGGTGACCGACTGCGACCTGGAGACCGGGTCCTACCGGGCCGCCGAGAACCAGCTGGTGCTCAGCCGCGACACCATGGTCTGGTTCTGGGACCACTACCTGCCCGACGTCGCCGCCCGCACCCACCCCGACGTCTCGCCGTTGCGCGCGGCGAGCCACGAGGGCCTGCCGCCCGCCCTCGTCGTGGTCGCCGAGTTCGACCCGCTGCACGACGAGGGGGTCGCCTACGCCGAGGCCCTCCGCGCGGCGGGCGTGCCGGTGGTCCTCGAGGAGGCCGAGGGCGAGATGCACGCCTTCTTCCAGATGATCGGGATCCTGCCGGGGGCCGAGACCGGCCTGAAGCTCGTCGCCGACCACCTCACCGCGTTCCTCGAGTCCGGCGAGGGGGCGTGACCGTGAGCGACCACCACGACGTCCTCGTGATCGGCGCCGGGTTCGCCGGCCTGTACCAGCTGCACCGCCTGCGGACCGCGGGCTTCGACGTCCGGGTGATCGAGGCGGGCGACGACGTCGGCGGCACCTGGTACTGGAACCGCTACCCGGGCGCGCGCTGCGACATCGAGTCGGTCGAGTACTCGTACTCCTTCGACCCGGAGCTGGAGCAGGAGTGGGACTGGAGCGAGCGCTACGCCGCCCAACCCGAGATCCTCGACTACGCCCGACACGTCGCCGAGCGCTACGACCTGCGCCGCGACATCGAGTTCGACCGTCGGGTGGAGTCCGCGGTGTGGGACGAGGGGTCCCGGCGCTGGACGGCCACCACCGACGACGGGCGGCGGCGCACCGCCCGGTTCGTGATCGCGGCGACCGGGTGCCTGTCGAGGCCCTCGCGCCCGGACCTCCCGGGGGTCGAGGCGTTCGCGGGCGAGGTCTACTGGACCTCGAGCTGGCCGCACGAGCAGGTCGACCTCACGGGCGAGCGCGTCGCCGTCGTCGGCACCGGGTCGTCCGGGCTGCAGACGATCACCGCCATCGCACCGGACGTCGCGAGCCTGGTGGTGTTCCAGCGCACCCCGTCCTACGCCGTGCCCGCGCACAACGGGCCCAACGAGCGGCTCGCCGAGGTCCGGCCCACCTACCGGGAGTTCCGCGAGGTCAGCAGGCTGCAGCCCACCGGGTTCCAGTGCGAGGGCGGCACGGACCTGCTCACCGAGACCGATCCCGGCGAGGTCGAGCGGAGGCTGGGCCTGCGCTGGGACCGCGGCGGGCTCTGCTTCACCTCGGAGTTCCCGGACATCCTCGTCGACGCCGCCGCCAACGCCGTCGTGGCCGAGTACGTCCGCCGCCACATCCGCGAGACGGTGACCGACCCCGGCGTCGCCGAGCTGCTCAGCCCGCGCACCTACCCCATCGCGAGCAAGCGGATGTGCGTCGACACCGGCTACTTCGAGGTCTACAACCAGGACAACGTCTCCCTGGTCGACCTGAACGCGCAGCCGATCAAGCGGATCACCGAGCGCGGGATCGTGGCGGGCGACCGCGAGCACGAGGTGGACGTGATCGTGTTCGCCACGGGCTTCGACGCCATGACCGGCGCGCTGAACGCCATGGAGATCCGCGGCGCCGAGACCACCCTGCGGACGAAGTGGCGGGACGGCCCCCGCACCTACCTGGGCCTGATGTCCCACGGCTTCCCGAACCTGTTCACCGTCACCGGCCCGCAGAGCCCGTCGGTGCTGTCCAACATGATGACCTCGATCGAGTACCACGTGGACTGGATCACCGCGGCGCTCGAGCACATGCGCGCCGAGGGCCTGACCCGGGTCGAGCCCGAGCAGGACGCCGAGGACGACTGGGTCGCCGCGACGAACGACATCGCCGACGGGACCCTCATGCCCCAGGCCGCCTCCTGGTACATGGGCGCCAACATCCCCGGCAAGCGCCGCGTCTTCCTGCCCTTCATCGGCGGGGTCGGGGTGTACAGGCAGATCGGCGACGGCGTGGCGGTGGCCTACTACCACGGCTTCGAGATGGTGTGAGCGGTCGCGCGAACGGGCTGTCGCCCCCGGCGGGGAAGCCGTCAGCTCGCCGAAGACCACGCGTCCCCTGACGTCGTACAGCGACCTCGATGTCGACGTGTCACAGCCCCCACAGCCGCTCGGCGTTGAGGTGCCCCAGCTTGCGCCGGTCCTCCTCGCCGAGCGGGGCCGTCTCGACGAACTCCCGCGCTCCGCCCTCGCCGCCGAACCGCCCCTTCGTGCCGCGGTAGGGGTCGTCGTCGCCGAACATGACGCGGTCCGGGCCGAGGACCTCGATCGCGGTCCGGAGCATCCGGTGGCTGAGTACCCCGCCCGCCGTGACGTGCACGTTGTCCGTGATGTAGTCGATCACGCGCCGCGGCCACGAGGCGGACGTCCGCACGATCATCGACGTCGCCGCCACCCTGGCCGAGGGCTGCGGCTCGACCGCCTGGGTCGTCACGCTGATCAACACGGTGGGGATCGCGCTGGGCATGCTGCCCGAGCGGGCCCAGGACGAGGTGTGGGGCGCGAACCCGCGGGCGCGGCTGGCCGGCGTGTTCTCACCGCGCGGCGAGTCCCGCCGCGAGGAGGGGGGCTTCCGGGTGAGCGGGGAGTGGTCCTACGGGTCCGGCTCGCTGCACGCGGACTGGGTCATGGTGGGCTTCCCGCTGGTCGACGAGCGGGGCACGACCGTCGACTTCGGACTGGGGCTGATCCCCCGGTCCGACTACACGATCAAGGACACCTGGCACGTCGTCGGGATGCGAGGCTCGGGCAGCAACGCGCATCGACGGAGCCGCCCGCCGCGGGGAGAACCCGGGCTACCGGCTGCGCGCGCGGCTGCGGTCCGACGCCGCCCGGGCGGCGGGGTGCGTGAAGGACGCACTCGACCTGCTGATCACCAAGCTGCTCCGAGACGCATTCAGCAGAGAGGAGTCCCCCATGGCGCTGAGCCAGCACCTCCCCGCCTCCGGGCCGCCGCCGGTGTACGCCGATCCCGGCCCGGGTGCGATCGTCCTGTCCGCCAAGCCCGTGACGCTGACGAGCCCGCCCGAGCGGGGCGCGCCCCTGCAGGTACGGGTCTCCGCACCGGCGACGGGCGACCACCTGCCCGTGGTCCTGTTCAGCCACGGCTACGGGTCCTCGCTCGACGGCTACGGACCGCTGACCGACTACTGGGCCGCGCACGGCTTCGTCGTCCTGCAGCCGACCTACCTGGACTCCCGCACGGTCGGCGTCTCGAACGACGACCCGCGCCTACCGGACTTCTGGCGGTTCCGCGTCGCCGACGCCCGGCAGGTCCTCGACGACCACGACACCCTGCTCGACGCCGTGCCCGGCCTGGCCGAACGGGTCGACCGCGACCGGATCGCCGCCGCGGGCCACTCGTTCGGAGGGCAGACGTCCGGCATCCTGCTCGGGCTGCGGGTGGGGCCGCCCGCCGGTGCGAACGAGGACCTGTCCGACCCGCGCGTCCG
>NZ_JACBXB010000302.1 GCF_013870575.1 Pseudonocardia pini | reverse complement strand
CCGCCACCGCCGCGGCGACCGCGGCGCGGTCCACGGCGCGGTCGCCGCGGCGGTGGCGGCGGGAGACGTCGACGGGGCCCGGGTGGTCGTCGAGCCGGGGCGCGCGCTGGTCGCCGAGGCCGGGGTCCTGCGGACGAGCGTGCTGCGGGTCTCCCGCCGCCCCGGGATCGACCACCGGCGCTGGGTCTACCTCGACTGCGGGCGCTACCAGGGCCTCGCGGAGACCGAGGGGGAGGCGATCGGCTATCCCGTGCGGGTGCCCGGTCGGTCGGGCCCGGTCGGCCCGGTCGTTCTCGCCGGCCCCACCTGCGACGGCGACGACGTCCTCTACCGCCGCCTGCCCACCCTCCTCCCGCTGGACCTCGCCGCGGGGGACGCCGTGGACCTCCTGCACGCGGGGGCCTACACGGCGAGCTACGCCAGCGTCGGGTTCAACGGGTTCGGGCCGCTCCCGGTCCATGTGGTCGGCTAGGGCTGTGGTCGACTGGGCGCGTGCACGCGCCCACCGGCAGGCACGTCCTCGCGGAGCTCCGCGGGGTCGACGCCGCCCTGCTCGACGATCCCGCAGGCCTCGCCCACGCCCTGCGGACCTCGCTGATCGGCGCCGGGGCGGACGTGCGGCAGGTGACGGTCGAGCCGTTCACCCCGCAAGGGGCCACGGTCGTCGCGCTGCTGGCCGAGTCGCACGCCTCCGTGCACACCTGGCCGGAGCGGGGGATCGCCCTCGCCGACGTCTTCACCTGCGGCGACACCGCCGATCCCGTGCGCGCGGTGCGCAGGCTCGCTCTGACCCTCGGCGCGACCGACCTGCACGTGCAGACGGTGGACCGCGGCGGCGCGGGCGAGGTCCGCGAGCCGATCGCGCCGGGGCTGACCCGACACTGGACGCTCGACGACGTCCGGGTGCGGACCCACACCGCGCTGCAGGAGGTCCTGGTCGCGGACACCGCGCAGGGCGTCACGCTGTTCTGCGACACGGAGCGGCAGAGCGCATGGGTCGACTCCGCACGCTCCGCCTCCGGCGCATGCGGACACACCCCTGCCCGGGCCGGACGGCCCGCAGGGGCACTGGTTGTCGACGATACGCGGGCCCGATTTCTTCCCGACGCCCACCGGGCGGCCCGCGGGGCGTGACACTGTTTCACGCCGCAGTGACACGCGTGCAACATCGGGATCGTTCACTCGATCCCGACTCACCTCCGGTGAGGCGCGTCTAGGGTTCCGTCCCGCTCCGGCGGGGGCCTGGTCCGAGAGATGCAGGCGGCAGGCACGCAGCCGCCCCACGGCGGGACAAAAGCCCGGGAGACAGCTGGTGGTTCCGGCTGCTCCTGCGCCGGTTCCCCGACCGTGAGGGAACGCCCCGTGCACTACAACCCGAACCGGCCCGACCACACGCCGGACGGCACGCCGATCGACCCCGTCGAGGCCGAGACGCTGGCCAGGCAGCTGCACAGCAGCTACGGGCCCGAGGCCGCGTACGCCGTCGCCGCCGAGGCCGCGCTGCCCACGACCAAGTACGAGCAGGAGATCGCCCGCGGCCTGGAGCTGGGCCTGCAGGGCGCGGACTCGATCGTGGACCGCTCCATCCCCACCTTCTCCCGGGGCGAGCTGCCGCACTTCGCGGGGATCAACACGTTCCTTAAGGCACCCTACGTCGAGGACGTCCGGCGCTGCGGCGAGTACGACGTCGCGGTGCTCGGCGTCCCGTTCGACGGCGGCACCACCTACCGGTCCGGCACCCGGTTCGGACCGCAGGGCATCCGGAAGATCTCCGCGCTCTACGGTCCGTACTCCTTCGAGCTCGGCGTGGACCTGCGCGAGTCGATCACGATCGCCGATCTCGGGGACGTCTTCACCATCCCCGGGAACATCGAGAAGTGCTTCGACCAGATCACCAAGGCCACCTCGCACGTCTACGAGTCGGGAGCGTTCCCGGTCGTCCTCGGCGGTGACCACTCGATCGGCTATCCGACGGTCCGAGGCGTCGCGCCCCACCTGAACGGCGGGAACCTCGGGATCATCCACTTCGACCGGCACGTGGACACCCAGGAGACCGACCTCGACGAACGGATGCACACCACCCCCTGGTTCCACGCCACGGACATCCCGAACGTGCCGGCGAAGAACCTGGTGCAGATCGGGATCGGCGGCTGGCAGGCACCGCGGCCGGGTGTGAAGGTCGGGCGCGAGCGGGGCACCACGATCATGACCGTCACCGACTGCGTCGAGATGGGGATCGAGGACGCGGCGCAGCGGGCGCTCGACGTCGCGTGGGACGGCGCCGACGCCGTCTGGCTGTCGTTCGACGTCGACTGCCTCGACGCCGCGTTCGTCCCCGGCACCGGCTGGCCGGAGCCCGGCGGGTTCCTGCCGCGCGAGGTCCTGAAGTTCATCCAGATCATCGCCGACGCCCGCCCGCTCGCCGGGATCGAGGTCGTCGAGTGTGCGCCCCCCTACGACAACGCGGAGATCACCGCGCTGATCGCCACCCGCGTCATCTGCGACACCCTCGGCTGCCTCGTGCGGTCCGGACACCTCCCGAAGAACGCCTGAGCACGTCCCGGCACGTCCACACCAGACCGGAGACCTGAAGATGATCATTCTCGGTGTCGCGATCGGCGTCGTCCTCGTGCTCGCGGTGGGCCTCGCCGTCGCACGGAAGGTCGACGGCGACTCGACCAACTTCCTCGTCGCGGGCCGCGCCCTCGGGCTCCCGCTCGTCGCGGCGGGCCTGATGGGCCAGGCCGTCGACTCCAACGCCACGCTCGGCAACACCGACCTCTCGGCGAGCTTCGGCTTCTGGGCGGGCGCGTCACTGCCGCTCGGACTGGGCCTCTGCCTGCTGCTGACCGGCATCTTCTTCGCGAAGCGGATGAACGCGATGGGCCTGCTCAGCCTGCCGGACTTCTACAGGATCAAGTACGGCCGCGGCGTGGAGCTCGCGTCGTCCGTCCTGATGATCTTCAGCTTCTGCATCCTGCTGGCGGGCAACCTCGTCGCGGGCGGGTTCCTGTTCGAGCGGTTCCTGGGCACCAGCTACACGGCGGGCGTGCTGATCATCGTGGGCGTGGTGCTCGCCTACACGATCACCGGCGGCATGTTCTCCGACGCCTACACCGCGTTCATCCAGGTCATCATCACCGTGATCGGGTCGGCGGCCCTGCTCGTCTGGGTCGCGGTCACCTACGGCCTGACCGTGCCGGAGGGCATGGGGCCCTTCGACCTCGGCCAGCTCGGCGACCCGGCGCAGGGCGCCGTCGTGAACTGGGCGACGCTGATCGCGCTGGGCATCGGCGACATCGTGGCGATCGACTTCATGCAGCGGATCTTCTCCGCCAAGACCCCGGAGATCGCACGGCGGGCATGCTTCGTCGGCGCCGCGGGCACCGCGATCGTCGGGATCCCGTACGCCCTGGTCGCCCTCTCGACGGGGGCGATCTTCGGCGACGCCCCGGTCGACGGACCGGTGCTGTTCGTCCTGCTGGAGCAGTACGCCCCCGCCGGCCTGACGATCATGGTGCTGTCCGCGATCGTCGCCGCCTCCTGCTCCACGGCCAACGGGGTCATCCTCGGCACGGCCGCCGTCGCCGTCCGGAACATCGCGGGCCGCGAGCAGCAGCACGACGAGCGGACCGGCAAGGACCCGCTGCTGCGCCAGGTCCGGCTGACGATGCCGTTCGTGGTGGGCATCGCGATCCTGTTCGCGCTGCGGGTGCCGCAGACCGGCATCCTGCTCACCCTGGCCTTCGACCTGATGCTCGCCGCGCTGATCGTGCCGTTCGTGCTCGGGCACTGGTGGCCCGCCCGGATCACGACGGCGGCCGCCGCCGCGGCGATCACGGTCGGGCTGGTGGTGCGGCTCGGGCTGTTCGTGCTGACCCCGACCATCTACGGGGTCGACAACACGCTGCTCCACATTCCGAACGACGTTTTCGGGCCCGGCTTCGACGGCTGGCCGACCTTCATCGCCCCGGTCCTGAGCCTGGCGGCGTTCGTCGGCGTGGCCCTGCTGCGCCCGCGCACCGCCCCGCCGACCCCCGACCCGACCCCGCGGCGCGCGACGGCGGCCGAGCCGGCCTGATCCCGGACGGCACAAGCCGAGTCCCCGCCGAGTCCCCGAGGAGTCCTGCCGAGATGAACCTCAGTGACGTTTGATCATGCTCGCGACGACACCGAGGTTCATCTCGGCGGGGTGGGGGTCAGGGGCGGGGTGGGAGGGGCTGCTTCGCACGGCTGGGACGGGTCCCGGGGTCCGGTGGGGTGACCGCGGGGCTCGTCTCCAGGGCCTCGAGGGCCAGCCGCACCGCCGTCTCCAGCTGGGGGTCGCGGCCCGCCACCCAGTCCTGCGGGGTCGTGACGACCTCGACGTCCGGGTCCACGCCGTGGTTCTCGACGCCCCAGTGCAGGTCGTCGAACCAGAACGAGTAGCGCGGCTGGGTGACCCGGGTGCCGTCGACCAACGAGTACCGGCTGTCGATGCCGATCACCCCGCCCCAGGTCCGCACCCCGACGACCGGGCCCAGCCCCATCCGCTTGAACGCGGCGGTGACGATGTCGCCGTCGGAGCCCGCGTGCTCGTCGACCACCGCGACGATCGGGCCGCGCGGCGCCCCCTCCGGGTAGGTCGCGGGCGCGGCGTGTCGCACCACGTCCCAGCCGATCACCTTGCGCGCCAGCTTCTCGATCACCAGCTGGGAGGTGTGCCCGCCGGAGTTGTCCCGGACGTCGAGCACCAGGCCCTCGCGGCGCGCCTCGCGCTCGAAGTCGCGGTGTAGCTGCGCCCACCCCGAGGCGACCATGTCCGGCACGTGCAGATAGCCGAGCCTGCCCTCGGAGCGGTCCGCCACGAACGCGCGCCGCCCCGCGACCCAGTCGTGGTAGCGCAGGTTCTGCTCGCCGCCGAGCGGCCGGACCACCACGCGTCGGATCTCGCCGCCCGCCTTCCGCACGGTCAGCTCGGTGAGCGTGTCCGCCCGACCCAGGAGCAGCGGGCTCGGCCCCAGCTCCGGGTCCACGGGCCTGCCCGCGACCTCGAGCAGCACGTCACCGGCCCGGACGTCGACGCCCGGCTCGGTGAGCGGGCTGCGGGCGTCGGGCGCCGAGGTCTCCGGGGGCAGCACCCGCGCGACCCGCCACCCGCCGTCGACCGGTTCGAGGTCCGCGCCCAGGAACCCGGGGCGGCCGCCGAAGTCCCCGCCCGACCCCCGCCCGACGACGTACGCGTGCGACGAGCCCAGCTCGCCCTGCAGCTCGTAGAGCAGGTCGACGAGGTCGTCCGTGCTGCCGACCGCGTCGACCAGCGGCCGGTACCGGTCCAGCTCGGCGAGCCAGTCGACGCCCGCCATGTCCTCGATCCAGTAGTGGTCGCGCATGAGGCGCCCGGCCTCGTCGAACATCTGGCGCCACTCGGCGGCGGGGTCGATCGTCACCGAGACGCGGCCCAGGTCGATCTCGAACTCGTCCGCGTCCCCGTCCGACGGCGCGGAGGAGCCGGAGCGGTCCGGCCGCAGCACGCGCAGGGTGCGTGCGTCCCGCACCACGAGCCGGTTGCCGTCCCCGCTCACCGCGTAGCCGTGCGCGGGATCGGCGATCGTGTCCACCTTGCGGCGCTTGAGGTCGAACCGTTCGAGGACCGGCTTGGGGTCCTCGCCGTCCGCCCGGCCGTCGCCCAGCACGCCGGTGACCGGCACGGACAGCCAGAGCAGGCAGTCCTTCGCCGCCCCCAGCCCGCGGTAGCGGCCCTCGGCCACCGGGATCGGGACGACCCGGTCGACCAGCCCCTCGACGTCCACCACCGTCTCCGGTGGGCCCTCCTTCTTCTTCTCCTCCTTCGCCGCGGGCTCCTCCTCGGTGGCGGGCGGGTCCTCCGGCTCCTCGTCGGCGCCGGAGACCGGGCGGCCGTCCGGCCCGGACCCGAAGGGCGACGGCGTGCGCGCGGCCAGCGGGACCAGGAACGGGCGCCACGAGGCGGGGAAGGTGAGGTCGAAGGAGTGCTCGTCGTAGATCGGGTCGAAGCTGCGGCGGGAGAGGAAGGCGAGGTACCTGCCGTCCGTGGTGAACACCGGGTCGGTGTCGACGAACCGGGGCTCGGTCACGGCGGTGAGCGAGTCGTCCGAGAGGTCGACGAGCATGATCCGGCTCAGCCCCGGCTCGATCGGGTCCTCGTAGGCGAGCCAGCGGGAGTCGGGCGAGAAGGCGAGGCCCGCGATCTCCCCCGCGGCCCCGCGGGCGGGCTCCC
>NZ_JACBXB010000301.1 GCF_013870575.1 Pseudonocardia pini | reverse complement strand
AGGCCCGCAGGGGTTCGTAGACCCGCAGGTAGGAGACGAACGGCGACGGCATGATCGGTGATCCTCCCGTACGGGTGGCCGGCTCCGACACAGCCTCCGGTCCCGTACCCGGGGTGTCACCGATCGGGGCTACGTCACACCATCGATGCCACGTCGCACGTCCCACCGATCGCACGGTATTGTGGTCGCCAGGACAGTGATGACGTTGAAAGGGGCCGCCGTGATACTCGGCCGCCCCTTCCCTTGTGTAAGGGGGACCAGCCATGGGGCGCGGACGAGCCAAGGCCAAGCAGACGAAGGTGGCCCGAGAGCTCAAGTACAGCTCCCCCACGATGGATCTCGATGCTTTGCAGCGCGAGATCGGTAGTGGGACGGCGGTATCCGAGGCCGACGAGGAGTACGACGAGTACGCGGAGCGCTACTCGAAGTACACGGACGACGAGGACGGAGACCGCCGGTAGGCGTCACCTCCATCGCCCGGTCCCCGCGACCGGGCGTTCTTCACCGGGGGACCTTCGAGATCGACACACCACCTCTCACTCGCCGTGAGCATTCTCGGCAGGTGAGAGGTGGTCGTGGTGTCACGGCCGAGCATCGCTCGCCGTCGTGCCGAGCTTCGGCGTCCGCGTCGGGGTCGGCCGGGGCTCGAGGTCACGGTCGGTGGTCGTCGCCGCCCGCTCGGAACGCTCCGCGCGACCACCGGACCCGTCCGAGCCGCTGCCGGGACGACAGCCCGTCGAGCTGGGCCGGACAGCCCTCCGGAAGGGCCCCGATCTTCACCCGATAGCCTCACGCCGACGAGAAGCGGGGTGAGGTATGCGCGGGAACCTGTTCGCGGTGGCCGTGGACCTGGTGGTCCTCACGGTCCGTCGCGACCAGCTCTGCGTGCTCCTGGTGCGCCGGGGCGAGCGACCGTTCGAGAGCCACTGGGCGCTGCCGGGCGGTTTCGTGCAGGCGGACGAGGATCTCGGTGACACGGCGGCCCGGGAGCTGGTCGCGCAGACCGGCGCGGCCACGCAGGGCGCCGTCGAGGGCCACCTGGAGCAGCTGGCCGGCTACGCGGCCCCGGACCGGGACCCGCGCGGGCGGGTGCTGAGCATGGGCTACCTGGCCCTGCTGCCGGACATCCCGGACCCGGAGGCCGGAGCGGCGTTCCTGCCCGTCGAGGATGTCTACGGGCTGGCGTTCGACCACGACCGCATCCTGGCGGACGGCGTGGAGCGGGCCCGCGCGAAGCTCGAGTACACGACCCTGGCCGCGGCCTTCTGCCCGCCGGAGTTCACCGTGACGGACCTGCGTCGTGTCTACGAGGCCGTGTGGCGCGTGGAGATCGACCCGCGCAACTTCCAGCGCAAGGTCACCTCGACCCCCGGCTTCCTGCTCCCCACCTCGACGCGGGTGACCGGCGGCCGCGGGCGCCCGCCGCAGCTGTTCCGTCGCGGCCCGGCCACCGCACTGCACCCGCCGATGCTCCGCGAGCCGGTCCCCGCGCACGTCTGAACGGCACCGGATCTGAGCGAGAGTGCCGTTCGTGCACTAGGTCTGAGCGAGAGTGCCGTTCGTGCACCAGGTCTGAGCGTGCACCAAGTCTGAGCGAGAGTGCCGTTCGTGCACTAGGTATGAGCGAGAGTGCCGTTCGCTCATACCGTCAGAAGCGCGGGTGGACGCCGACCATCCGCACGCGCGAGCCGAGCTCGCCGGACTCCTCGCCCGTGGAACGCGTCACCTCGCCCAGCACCCAGGCCGGGACGTGCCGCGCGGTGAGGACGGCGAGCGCGCGGTCCACATCGTCCGGCGGCAGGACCGCCACCATCCCGACGCCCATGTTGAAGGTCTTCTCCATCTCGGCCCGCTCGACCCGGCCCCGGCTCTGGATCAGCGAGAACACCTGGTCCGGGGTCCAGGAGCCGCGGTCGGCCTGGGCGACGAGCCCGTTGGGCAGGACCCGCTCGAGGTTGCGGGCCAGCCCGCCGCCGGTGATGTGCGCGAAGGTCCGGACGCCGGTCTCGGCGGCCAGCGCGAGGCAGTCCCGCGCGTAGATCCGGGTGGGGACGAGCAGCTCCTCGCCGAGGGTGTGGCCGAACTCCTCCACGTGCCCCGCGAGCGGCATCCGGGCGATGTCCAGCAGCACGTGCCGGGCCAGCGAGTACCCGTTGGAGTGCAGGCCGGAGGACCCCATCGCGACGAGCACGTCCCCGGGCCGGACCCGCTCGGGCCGGAGCATCGACTCGGCCTCGACGATCCCCACACCGGTGGCGGACAGGTCGTACCCGCCCGCCTCCATCAGCCCCGGGTGCTCGGCCGTCTCGCCGCCGAGGAGCGCGCAGCCTGCCTGCTGGCAGCCCTCGGCGATGCCCTTGACGATCGTGGCGATCTGCGTGGGCACGAGCTTGCCGACGGCGATGTAGTCCTGCAGGAAGAGCGGCTCGGCCCCGCAGACCACCAGGTCGTCCACCACCATCGCGACCAGGTCGAGACCGATGGTGTCGTGCTTGTCCATCGCCTGCGCGATGGCGACCTTGGTGCCGACCCCGTCGGTCGACGCGGCCAGCACCGGCTCGGTGTACTTGCCGAGCCGCGGCGCGAACAGGCCCGCGAAACCGCCGATGCCGCCCATCACCTCCGGCCGGGTCGCCTTCTCCGCGTAGGGCCGGAGCTGCTCGACGGCGGCCTCGCCCGCCTCGATGTCCACGCCTGCGGCGGCGTAGCTGGCGCGCGGGTCGTGCTCAGGGGTGGGGGTCGACATGGGTCGTGTGCTCTCGTTCCTGCTGGTCTGTCTGCGGCGGGGTGACCCGCCGCGGCCGGGTCCGTGGACCCGGCAGGCGGACTACGGCCTGGTCAGGGCGTCCGAAGCACCGTAGCCGACGGACACGGGCGGCGTCGCCTTCGTGGTCGGCACGGTGGTCGACAGGGGAGCCTGCCGCAGGGGGCCGGGATCGCCGGAGGCCGCACCCGCCGCGTCGAGCGCGGGCGCCTCGAGCAGGTGTTTGCCGAGCCGCGCCTCCTCGGGCAGCGGGATCGGGTACTCCCCGTCGAAACAGGCGCAGCAGAGCCTGCTGCGGGGCTGCTCGCTGGCCGCGACCATGTTCTCGACGGACACGTAGGACAGCGAGTCCGAGCCGATCGACCGGCGCACGCCCTCGGTGTCCAACCCGGACGCCACGAGCTCGGCGCGCGAGGCGAAGTCGATGCCGTAGAAGCAGGGCCAGCGCACGGGCGGCGACGCGATCCGGACGTGCACCTCCAGCGCCCCGGCCTCGCGGAGCATCCGGACGAGCGCGCGCTGCGTGTTGCCGCGGACGATCGAGTCGTCCACCACGACCAGGCGCTTGCCCCGGATGACGTCCCGCAGCGGGTTGAGCTTGAGCCGGATGCCGAGCTGGCGGATCGTCTGCGAGGGCTGGATGAAGGTCCGGCCGACGTAAGCGTTCTTGACCAGGCCCTGACCGTAGGGGATGCCGGAGCCCTGGGCGTAGCCGATGGCCGCGGGGGTGCCGGACTCGGGGACCGGGATGACCAGGTCCGCCTCGACGGGGGCCTCCAGCGCCAGCCTGCGGCCGATCTCGACGCGCGCGGCGTGCACCGAACGCCCGGAGATCGTGGTGTCCGGACGGGCCAGGTAGACGTACTCGAAGACGCAGCCCTTGGGCTCGGGCGCGGCGAAGCGCGAGCTGCGCATGCCGTCCTCGTCGATCGCCAGCAGCTCGCCGGGCTCGACCTCGCGGACCATCGAGGCGCCGACGATGTCCAGCGCCGCCGTCTCGCTCGCGACGACCCAGCCGCGCTCCAGACGACCCAGCACCAGCGGCCGGACGCCGTGCGGGTCCCGGGCGGCGTAGAGGGTGGTCTCGTCCGCGAAGACCAGGGAGAACGCGCCGCGCACCCGCGGGAGCAGCCGCATCGCGGCCTCCTCCAGCCCCGTGTCGGCCGACGTGGCGGCCAGCAGCTCGCACACGAGGTCCGAGTCCGTGGTGGCCTGCATGCGCGAGGTCCGGCCCTGCTTGCCCAGGGTGGTGACCTCGTCCCGCAGCTCGGCGGTGTTGACCAGGTTGCCGTTGTGCCCGAGGGCGATCCCGCTCCCCGCCGCCGTGGTGCGGAAGACCGGCTGGGCGTTCTCCCAGGTCGTGGACCCGGTGGTGGAGTACCGGCAGTGCCCGACGGCGAGGTGGCCCTTCAGCGAGGACAGGGTCTGCTCGTCGAACACGTGGCTCACGAGCCCGAGGTCTTTGAACACGACCATCCGACGACCGTCCGAGACGGCGATGCCCGCCGCCTCCTGGCCGCGGTGCTGCAGGGCGTAGAGACCGTAGTACGTCATCTTCGCGACGTCCTCGCCCGGAGCCCAGACGCCGAAGACGCCGCACTCCTCCTTGGGCGTGTCGTCGAGCTGACGCGGGGTGGGGAGGTCGGTGATGGTGCTGGGGCCGGTGTGGAGGTTCCGTTCGGAACTCAACGCACTCGCTCCTCGGTTTTTCGGCGGCGCGGGCTACTCGATGGTACGCCGCCGCAGACCCGGAACCCATCCCGCGGGACGGGCGTCACCGAACCACCGCCCCTGTCCGAGGTCGCAGCCGAGCCGGGCGAGCCGTTCCGCCTGTCTGCCGGTCTCCACCCACTCCGCGGTGACCTCCAGGTCGAGGGCGTGCGCCATCGCGACCAGCGACCCGACGATGCTCTCGTCGACCGGGTCGGGGAGGTCGTGCCGGAGCCCGTCGATGAACGAGCCGTCGATCTTCAACGCGTGCACCGGCAGCCTGCGCAGCCAGGCGAGGCTCGAGTAGCCGGTGCCGAAGTCGTCGAGCGCCAGGCGGACCCCCGCGGCCCGCAGCGCCGCCAGCGCGTCCATGGAGGCGGGCTCGTCCCCGAGCACCGCCTGTTCGGTGATCTCCAGCTGGAGGCGCTCCGGCGGGAGGCCGGTCTCCGCCAGCAGCGCCACGACCTCGTCGACGAAGGTCGGCTCCGGGAGCTGCACCGGGGAGACGTTCACGCTCACGTACGGGGCCGGGACGCCCGGCTCGTCCTGCCAGCCCGCCGCCTCGCGGCAGGCCTCGGCCAGCACCCAGCGACCCAAGGGCACGATCGCGCCCGAGCGCTCGGCGAGCTCGATGAACCGGCCCGGCCCGATCAGCCCGTGCTCGGGGTGCTCCCAGCGGACGAGCGCCTCGAGCCCCCGCAGCGAGCCGTCCGACAGCCGGACGAGCGGCTGGAAGGCGAGCCGGAACTGCCCCCGGTCCACTGCGGTCCGCAGGTTGGCGAGCAGGGCGAAGCGGGCGGCCTCGCCCGCGTCCCGTTCCGGGTCGAACACCGCGCGGGCCCCGCCGCCCTGCCCCTTCGCCCACGACAGGGCGACGCCCGCGGCGCGTTCGAGCTCCGCGGCGCACTCGGACTCGGTGGGTCCCTCGGCCACTCCGACGCTCACGGTGACCCGCACCCAGCGCCCCCCGACGTGGAACGGCGCGGCCACGGCCTCCAGCAGCCGGTCTGCCACCGCGCAGACCTCGCCGACACCCTCGGGATCCACGAGCAGCACCGCGAACTCGTCCCCGCCCGTGCGGGTGACCAGGTGGGTGCCCGCGGTGGTGCGGAGCCGGTCCGCGAGCAGGACGAGCAGCTCGTCCCCCACCGCGTGGCCGTGGATCTCGTTGACCCGGCGGAAGTCGTCGACGTCGAGTGCGCACAGGCCCACCCGGGTCGCCGAGCCCCCGAAGGCCTGCCGGACCGCCGCCTCGGTCAGCTGCCGGTTCGGCAGCCGGGTCAACCGGTCCCGCGACGACGCCTCGACCAGCGAGGTGCGGAGCCGGTACCGCTCGGAGACGTCCTCGATCACCCCGATCAGGTGGCTCGGCCTGCCGTTGTGGTCCCGGATGAGCGAGCCGGTCACGTGTCCCCAGACCCAGATCCGGGTCGGCCCGGCGAACCGGACGTCCAGGCTCACGGTGTCCGTGGTGCCGGAGGCGAGCCTGCCGTAGGCGGCGAGGAAGGCCTCGAGGTCGTCCGCGTGCACGAACTCGCTGACCGGGAGCGGCAGCTCCGGGCGCTCCAGCAGGCCCAGCATCCGGCAGGCGGCGGGGTTGAGGTCCTCCAGCTGCCCGTCCAGCGTGGCCACCGCGATGCCGACCGGACCCTGGGTGTAGATCGTGCGGTAGTGGGCCTCGCTCTCCGCGAGTGCCCGCTCGACGTTGCGGCGCGCCCGCAGGGTGGCCTGGAGCAGGTCCTCCTGCGCCTGGTGGGCCCGGAAC
>NZ_JACBXB010000300.1 GCF_013870575.1 Pseudonocardia pini | reverse complement strand
CCGGACCGAGCTGGACCGGACCCTGATCACGCTCGAACACCGCAGCGCCCTGGTCCTCGAGCGGCTCGCCGCCGAGCGCCGGGCCGTCGTCAGCGCCGAGCAACGCGCCCTGGGCGGGTCCGATGCGCCCTGAGCGGCCGGAGATCGAACCGTTGACTTGCACCGGGATCGGCCCCGCGGACCTGGACACCGACGGCGACGGCGTGCCGGACACCGCCGCCGTCGTCGACGGTCCGGACCTGGTGCTGCACACCGACCTCGACGCGGACGGCCTCGCCGACCGCACCCTCCGCCTCGGCCCGGCCATGCTCGGGTCCCGCGAGGTGCACTGGTGGGCGCCCTGGACCTGGTTCGGCGAGGACTGAGCAGGGACCTGCTGAGCCGGGCCCTGCTGAGCCGGGACCTGTGGACGACTCGGCCCCGCGGGCCCGCCGCGGCGGGTGGGTGTCGTGCGGCGTCGCTACGGTGTCCCCGTGTCGTCCGACGTCGATCCCGAGTTCCGGGCCCTCCCCCTCGCCGCGCTGGCCGAGGCCGCGCTGGGCCGTGCCCGCGCGCTCGGCGCCCAGCACGCCGACCTGCGCGTCGAGAGGCTGGTGTCGCAAGGCATCTCGTTGCGGGACGGGACCGTCACCGGCGTGTCGGACGGGGTGTCCACCGGCCTCGCGGTGCGCGTCCTGGTCGACGGGGTGTGGGGCTTCGCCTCGCACGTCGAGCCCACCCCGCGGGTCGCGGAGGCCGTGGCGGAGCGCGCGGTCGAGGTCGCGCGCACGCTCGCGCCCGTCGCCCGTGAGCGGGTGGAGCGCGCCCCCGAGCCCGTGTACGCGGAGGCGGTCTGGGTGTCGGAGTACGAGATCGACCCGTTCACCGTGCCCACCCGCGAGAAGGTGGAGCTGCTCGGCGAGCGCTCGCAGCGGTTGCTGGCGAGCGACGGGGTGGACCACGTGCAGGCGGGCGTCACGCAGGTGCGCGAGTGCAAGTTCTACGCGGACCTCGCGGGCACCACCACGCTGCAGCAACGGGTCCGGATCGACCCCGGCCTCACCATCACCACGGTCGATCCCGGCGCGGGCACGTTCGAGACGATGAGCACCCTGGCCCCGCCCGCGGGCCGCGGCTGGGAGTACCTCACCGGCACGGCGTGGGACTGGGCGGGCGAGCTCGCCGAGATGCCGGAGCTGTTGGCGGAGAAGACGAAGGCGCCGTCGGTCGAGCCCGGCCGCTACGACCTGGTGATCGACCCGACGAACCTCTGGCTCACCATCCACGAGTCCGTCGGGCACGCCACCGAGTACGACCGCGCGATCGGCTACGAGGCCGCCTACGCGGGGGGCTCGTTCGCCACGCCGGACCTGCTCGGCACGCTCCGGTACGGGTCGGAGCTCATGCACGTCACCGGGGACCGGACCGTGCCGCACGGGCTGGCCACCATCGGTTTCGACGACGACGGGGTGGCCACCGGTGAGTGGGACCTCGTCCGGGACGGGGTGCTCGTCGGCTATCAGCTGGACCGCACGTTCGCCCCGCGGCTCGGCCTCGAGCGGTCCAACGGCTGTGCCTTCGCCGACTCCCCGCACCACGTCCCGATCCAACGGATGGCGAACGTGTCGCTGCGGCCGGACCCGGTGCGGGACACCACGACGGAGGAGCTGATCAGCCAGGTCGACCGCGGGATCTACGTCGTCGGCGACCGGTCGTGGTCGATCGACATGCAGCGCTACAACTTCCAGTTCACCGGGCAGCGGTTCCACCGGATCGAGAACGGCCGGCTGGCGGGCCAGCTCCGAGACGTCGCGTACCAGGCCACCACCACGGACTTCTGGGGTGCGCTGGCCGGCGTCGGCGGGCCGTCGACCTGGCGGCTCGGCGGCGCGATGAACTGCGGCAAGGCCCAGCCCGGGCAGATCGCCCCGGTCAGCCACGGCTGCCCGAGCGCGTTGTTCCGCGGGATCTCGGTGCTCAACACCGCCGCACTCGACGGAGAGGAGGGCTCGTGACCCCGCAGGAGATCGTCGAGCGGACCCTGGAGTCGGCGCGCCACCTGCTGGGGTGCGTGGTGATCGTCACCGAGAGCAGCGAGGCGGTGCTGCGCTGGGCCAACTCCACGATGACCACCAACGGGCTGAGCACCTCGTCGCGGATCACGGTGGTGGCCCTCGTCGCGCTGCCCGAGGGCACCGCGGCGGGCACCGTGAGCCTCGGCGAGGTGGTCACGGACCCCGCCCGGCTGGCGGACCTCGTCGCCGCGGCCGAGCGCAGCGCGCGCGAGGCGGGTCCGGCGAAGGACTCCGCGCCGCTCCCCGAGCCGTCCTCACAGGACCCGGCGTGGACCGAGCCGGGAGCGCGCACGTCCGTCGCGGTGTACGCCGATCTCGCCGAGGGGCTGGCCGAGGTGCTCGCCGGGCCGTTGCGCCACTTCGGGTTCGCCGTCCACTCCCTGACCACGAGCTGGCTGGGCACCTCGACCGGCGTCCGGCGGCGCTGGGTGCAGCCCACGGGGTCGGTGGAGCTGAACGTCAAGGACGCGGACTCCTCGGCCTGGACCGGGAAGGCCACCACGGACTACACGGACGTCGACGTCCGCGCGCTGGCCGCCGAGGCCGAGCAGCGGCTCGGCTGGGGCGCCCGGAAGGTCACCCTCGAACCGGGTCGCTACGAGACGGTGATGCCGCCCTCGGCGGTGTCGGACATGCTCGTCTACGGCAGCTGGTCGATGGAGGGGCGGGCCGCGCAGGAGGGGCACAGCGCGTTCACCGGCAAGGCCGCGGTGGGCGAGCGGCTCACGGAGCTCCCGCTCACCCTCTACTCGGACCCCGCCGAGCCCGGGCTGGAGTACGAGCCGGTGGTGATCGCGGGCGGTGGCACGTCGGTGTTCGACAACGGCGCCCCCACCCGTCGGGTGGACTGGGTCCGCGAGGGTGTGGTCAACGAGCTGCAGTACACCCGTGCCGAGGCCGCGGAGTTCGGCACCACCTTCACGCCCGCGGGCGACAACCTGCTGCTCACCGGCGGCTCCGCGGCCACGCTCGAGGAGATGGTGTCCCGCACCGAACGCGGCCTGCTGCTCACGTGCCTCTGGTACATCCGCGAGGTGGACCCGGCCACCCTGCTGCTCACCGGGCTGACCCGAGACGGCGTGTACCTGGTCGAGAACGGCGAGGTCACCGCGGAGGTGGACCACAACTTCCGGTTCAACTACTCCCCGCTGGACATGCTGCGGCGCGCCACCGAGGTCGGCGCCACCGCCCCGGCGTTGCCGCGGGAGTGGAAGGACTGGTTCACCCGCTGCCGCTTCCCGCCGATGCGCATCCCGGACTTCCGCATGAGCTCGGTGTCGCTGGGGAGGTAGCCGCTCACGGGCGCAGGTGCCGGTCCAGGAAGTCCTCGACCAGCGGGTGCACGAGATCGGGCCGGGTCAGCGGGGCGAAGTGGCCCGCGCCGCGCAGCTCCGCGCGTTCCCAGTCCGGGCGGGCCGCGGTGAGCACGTCCGCGACCTCGCGGACCGGGACGAGCGTGTCCGGGTCCACCGCGAGCAGGGTGGGCGCGGGCGCGGTGGCCACCTCGGCGAGGGTGAGGGCGGGGTCGGTCACGGCGTCCCACTCCGCCAGCCGGTGGTGGAGGCCCTGTTCGATCGGCGCGCGTTCGTCCGGGGTGTAGCGCTCCCAGGAGCCGGCGCCGAGCCAGAAGTCGGAGGAGTCGCGCGCCGCCTCCTCGATCTCGCCCGCGGCGAGCAGCAGCCGTAGGCGGTCCCGGTGGTGCTGCACCGCGCGCCAGGACTCGGTCCGGCCCGCCTGGCCGAGCAGCGCGAAGGCCGTCGGCTCGACGGCGACGACGGCCGCCACCCGCTCGTCGAGCTCCACGGCCGCACGCAGCGCCACGGCGGCGCCGATCGAGTGTCCCACGATCCCGATCCGCTCGGTCCCGCCCGCGGTGAGCGCGTGCACCAGCCGGACCTGGTCCGCCAGCGTCTGGGAGCGGGTCCCCGGCCAGGCGGGCGTCGCGCCCTGGCCGTGGAGGTCGAGGGTGAGCACCCGGTAGCGGTCGGACAGGGTGTCCGTCAGCCCGGCCCACATCCGTTGCCGGGAGATGCCTCCCAGCAGCAGGACCGGCGGGCCGCCGCCCGTCCGGTCCATGTCCACGTCGACGACCCCGCGCCGGACCAGCACCATGCCCCGTCCACCCCCGAGCAGGGTGTTCGGTGCCCAGCGGTATGCCGTTAACCGATGAGCTCGCGGAGTCGGTCGAGGAGGTCGTCCACCCCCATGCCGCCCGTGAGCGGGGCGCCGGTGAGGGTGCGCAGGTAGAGGCCGTCGCCGACGAGCTGGACGAGCCAGGCGAGCACCGGGTCGTCGATCTGAGTGCTCAGGGCGGCCAACCCGTCCGCGTCGACGTCCGCGAGGGCGCGCCGGGCCGCCTCGCCCGTGGAGCTGCCGTCGGCGATCCGCAGGACGGCCAGGTAGGTCCGGGTCAGGCCGGCGGGCGACTGGGCGCCCGGCACGGAGGTCTGCAGGTAGTAGGCGACCGCGCCGCCCTCGTCCTCGCGCATCAGGGCGAGGTCGGTGGCGCTGCGCGCGCGGAGCCGCTCGAGCAGCCCGTCGGCGAGGGCCTCCTTGGACCCGAAGTGGTAGAGCAGCCCGCCCTTGCTCACGTCGGCCGCGGCGGCGACCGCCTCGAGCGTGGCGCTCGCCGGACCCGCGTCGATCAGCAGCGTCTCGTAGGCGTCCAGGACGCGGTCGCGGGCGCTCGGCACCGCCGCACCCTATCCGGCCTGCTCCGGTGAGGCCGCTCACCAGCGGAATGGGGTGGTGGACCCGGCCGTTGGAGCTACTGTACCGTCTGGACGGTTCACTTCACCGTCTGGACGGTGAAGACTCATTCGATCGATCGCGCCGAGGATCGGCGCGCGCAAGGACGTACCGCGATGACCGCCACCCTCCCCACGACCCGCCACGGCCAGGTCGGTGCCGCCGCGCCGCCGCGTGCAGGCGTCCGCGCCTGGCTCGCGCTCGCCGTGCTGTTCCTCCCCACGCTGCTGGTCGCGATCGACAACACCGTGCTGGGCTTCGCGCTCCCCGCGATCAGCCGGGCGCTGCGCCCCGAGGCGACCACGCTGCTGTGGATCGTCGACGCGTACCCGCTGGTCCTGGCCGGTCTGCTGGTCACGATGGGCACGCTCGGCGACCGGATCGGCCGCCGTCGGCTGCTGCTGGTCGGGCTCGTCGGGTTCGGTGCGGTGTCGGCCCTCGCCGCCCTCGCGACGGACGGGGCCCACCTCGTCGCCGCCCGTGCGGCCCTCGGCTTCTTCGGCGCCATGCTGATGCCGTCGGTGCTGGCGATCCTGCGGACGCTGTTCGTGGACCGCGCGCAGCGCCGGTTCGCGTTGGCCGTGTGGGCCACGGCGTTCGCGGCGGGCGCCGCGCTCGGCCCGATCGTGGGCGGGCTGCTGCTCCAGCACTTCTGGTGGGGCTCGGTGTTCCTGGTGAACGTGCCGGTCGTGCTGCTGGTGCTGGTGGCGGCCCTGCCGCTGCTGCCCGAGTCGCGGATGGCGGCGCCGGGTCGGCTGGACCTGGTCGGCGTCGGGCTGTCGCTGCTGGCGGCGGTGCCCGGTGTCCTCGCGATCAAGATGGTCGGCGAGCACGGGTTCACCGTCGGCGTGATCGTCTCGGCGACGGTCGCGGTCGCCGCGGGCGCACTCTTCGTGCGGCGCTGCCGGGCGCTCGCCGCGGCCGGACGGCAGCCGCTGATCGACCTCTCGCTCTTCGCGACGCCCGTCGTGCGGGTCTCGGTACTGGCCAACGCCACCACGATGTTCGCGTTCACCGGGCTGCTGTTCTTCTCCGCGCAGTACCTGCAGCTGGTGCTGGGCCGGACGCCGCTGGAGGCCGGGCTCGTCCTCGTGCCGGGCATGGTCGCGACGATCGTCGCCGGTCTCGGGGCCGCCTCCCTGGCCCGCCGGTTCCCGCTGCGGGTCCTGGTGCCCGCGGGACTCGGGCTCGCGGCCGTCGGGTACCTGCTGTGCACGCAGCTCGGCGTGGGCTCGGCGGAGACGCTCCTGCTGGTCGCCGTCGTGCTGATCGGCGCGGGCATCGGACTGTCGGAGACGATCACGAACGACGCGATCCTCGCCGCCGCGCCCGCCGACCGTGCCGGGGCCGCCTCCGCGGTCTCGGAGACGGCCTACGAGCTGGGCGCCGTGCTGGGCACCGCGATCCTCGGCAGCGTGCTGAGCGCGGTCTACCGGGCCGCGGTCGTGGT
>NZ_JACBXB010000002.1 GCF_013870575.1 Pseudonocardia pini | reverse complement strand
GCGGGCACCTCGCCCGAGAACGCCCACGGCGTGCCCGGCAGCACGACCGGTCCGAGCACGGGGTGAGCCACTGTCACAGGCGGGGCCGTCGCGGCCACGATGTCGCTGGTCAGCCACTCCTCGCGGGGGAGCACCGGGGCGCACGGCACGCCCGCCTCGGTGAGGACGGCCAGCCACTCGTCCCGGGGTCGCTCGGCGAACGTGCGCTCCAGCTCCGCGCCGACGACCCGCCCGATGTCCGGGCGCATGGTGTTCAGGAACTCGCCGTCCACGCCGGGCAGGACCATCACGTCCATCCGGTCCAGCGCGGTGAGCGCGGGCAGGAAGAACTCCACGGTGAGGGTGGACAGGTGCAGGTACCGGTCGTCGGCACAGCGGTAGGTGCGGAAGCTCGGCCTGCTGCCGAGCGTGCCGTCCGGGGTGACCATGTCCTCCGCGTCGATGCCCTGCACCACGAGGCTGGCCAGGCAGGCCGCCGAGGCGTGCAGGCCCGTCGCCTCCAGCGCGCGGCCGCCGTGCCCGCGACGGACACCGAGGATCCCCGCCACCGCGAGCACGGCGCCGAGCGCGCCGTGGATGGAGGACACCATCGGCACCGCGGACGCGACCGGCGTGCCCGGGGCGTGGGACGGGTGGAAGGTCGCGAACCCGCCGAGTGCCGTGACCAGCAGCGGGTCCGGCGCGAGGTCGCGCCACCGACCGAAGGCGCCGTAGGCGGGCAGGGCGACGTGGACGAGTCCGGGACACCGGGCCACGAGCTCGGCACCGTCCACTGCGGACGGACCGTCGTCGAGGACCACGTCCGCGGCCCGGACGAGCCGCTCGAGCTCGCGGTCGTCCGCCGGGGTGGTGCGCCGCTTCCCGCGGTCCCACACCAGCTCCTCCGGCACGGGGCCGCCGCCGCGTCCGACGCGGACGACGTCAGCGCCCAGATCGGCCAGCAGCATCCCCGCCACCCGGCCGGGCTGCCCCAGCGACCGTTCCAGGACGCGGATCCCCTCCAGGGGCTTCGTCGACACCGGCGCTCCTCACGTCACAGAACAGAAGCCTGAGTCAGGAGAATGCAGTTCTGTCCTGGCCGAACCGTACACTCGGGCCCATGACGAGTCCACGGGCCGAGGAGTCCCTCGTGACCGCCGCCGTGCGGCGTCGCGCGGGGGACCGCTACGCCGCGGCGGAGGACGAGGTCCGTCGGCTGCTCGACGTCGGGCTGGAGCTCATGCGCGCGGACCCGGCGGGCTCGCCCCGGATCTCCGAGATCGTCCGGCTCGCGAAGGTCTCGAACGACGCGTTCTACCGCGCGTTCCGCAGCAAGGACGACCTCATGGCCGCCATCGCGGACGACGGGTCGCGCCGGCTGCTCGGCTACATCGGCCACCAGCGGGACAAGCACTCCGACCCCGCGGACCAGGTACGGGCCTGCGTCCGGGCCGTGTTCGCGCAGGCCGCCGACCCGGAGGTCGCCGCCACCACCCGCGCGGTGCTGCGGCACGCGAGTCGGGACCCGTCCGCGGGCAGCGTGGCGATCCGCCGCCGGATCGCCGAGCTGCTGGTCGAGCCGCTGCGAGAACTGGGCAGCACCGACCCGGATCGAGACGCCCTGACGGGCTCCTGCGCGACGTTCGCCGTCATGGAGCAGTTCCTCTGGGCGGAGGACCGGCCGACGGAGGACGACGTCGAGCACCTCGTCGGCTGGGTCCTACCCCGAGCCGACGGCTGACGGCTCACACCCCACGAAGGCCGACGAGGGCCGCACTCTTCACAGGTGGATGGGGAGCCCCGGTGAGATTCGGACTCCACACTGGACGGATCTCGCGAACGGGAGGCGTTCGCGCGCTCCCCGGCGTCAGAACCGACCTCGTGATCAGTACTCGGAGGTGACGTCTCTCGCCCCGCCCGGGACTACCGAGACGAGGTCGAAGTCAGCGATGTCTCGGTACGGCACGAGCTCGCGCCCCGCGCCGAAGCTGCGGGGCATCTGCAGCTTGATGTTCCGACCGGGCTTGCGCTTCTTGGCGAACCTGTGGCGGAGGATCCGCTCGGCGTGGGTGATGTCGAGGTGGCTGGCCTCCACGACCTGAAGAACCTCACAGTCGGGGTTCGCGAGGTGCTGGCGCACCCGGGCGTCCGTACCGTGGCCGAGCTTGACCCAGTTCTTCCAGGCGACGAGGTAGAGCCGCTGCGGAGCATCCGCCCGCGACTCCCAGGATCGTGATGTCGGGTCGGCGCGCAGATCACCGAGGACGCGCTTCTTCCAGGGCGCGAGATAGGCGGCGCGTTCCTGCATGCGGAGCACCCGCTCTCGGGCGTTGCGCGGGCGCGTGGGCTTGGGCAGCGCAGCCGCGAATCGCAGCAGCGCCTCGACATGCCGGGCGACGCCCGCGGCCGTCTCGGGCCCTCGGTAGGCGGCCGGGCGCACATACTCGCCGGAGGCGTGA
Organism: Pseudonocardia pini; assembly: GCF_013870575.1. Taxonomy (GTDB): domain Bacteria; phylum Actinomycetota; class Actinomycetes; order Mycobacteriales; family Pseudonocardiaceae; genus Pseudonocardia; species Pseudonocardia pini. The sequence goes on along the minus strand of NZ_JACBXB010000002.1, from coordinate 60,903 downwards.
TCCTCCACGACGACCAGGCCCTCAGCCACGGCGACGATGTTGTCGATCAGTCGTACGAGGGCGCCCTCCTCGTCGCCGAGCTCGTCCTCGGGTGCCTCCAGTACGTCGTCGACGGCCGCCGCGAGCGACCGGAGGACGAGATCTGTCAGGAAGGTCAACGAGTCGGTGTCTACCGACTTCGCCGTCGCTGTGGTCTCAGTGATCGTCATCGTGCCTCTCCGCCCCCGTCTCGACGCTGGACCTTTCGCCGATCCGCGCGCGGGCGTTACGCGTATCGACGTACGACTGTTCGGCCTACTCAATCCTGCTGAAAGGGCTTGTCCGCCCGTAATCGGCGAGCGCACACCCAGCGATGGGGCAAGTGACAACGGTCGTCGTCGGGTGGGGGAGAAGGAATGGGCGGGTTGCAGTCCGGAGGAGGCACCAGCGCGGTGGCCGCGTCGGCTCACGCCGGGTGCGAGCGCTTCAGGATGACGGATCCGTTCATCACGTCCAAGACCCGCCGAGCGACCGCGAGGCACCTGGGCTTCCCCGACGACAGCGCGGGGATCCCCGAGGCTCGCTGGATGCGGGCGATGACCTTCGAGTCACTCGTCCACGGCGAGCGCTTCGTCTCCGAGCTGCTGACGCGCACGGTCGGGCAGCTCGACCTGCCGCGCCCGGACTCGGTCCGCCGCCGCGACTGCCACGGCAAGGTCGGCTCCACGGCCGCGGAGCTCGCAGGGGCACACCAGAGCGCGTCGACCGGGCAGGCCACGATGCTGACTCGGCTCGCCGTGCCCTACCTCCACCTCGAGCACCAGACCGACGCCACGGCGGTGCAACCGGACTTCGCCATCGTCTGCCCGCGCGAAGGCGGGGGATCGTGGCTGATCATGGGAGACGCGAAGGACTACGAGCGCATCCGCTCCCGCATCGACGACAAGCGAATGTTGAAGGGCTTCCTGCAGGTGGCCCTGGGTGCCGAGTCCGCCGCGGCCTGGTCCCGGCTGCCCGCAGGCATGCTCGTCCACCGCTCGGGTGCGCTCGCCGTGCCTCGTAACGCCTTCCTGCAGCCTGAACCCGTAGTCGAGCTACTCGACGACCACCGAGCAGAGGTCCGTGCCCGCGCCGAGGAGCGGCTGGAGATGCGCGCCAAGCTGGGCGACGATCGGCCGACCGAGGCCGAGCTCGCTGACTTCGTCGCCCACCGCACCGCGGTCTTCGACCCTCGCACCTGTGTCACGTGCAGCCTGTTCAGCTACTGCCGTGCCGAGCTCCGGGCGTCCGAGGAGCCGACGGCGCTGTTCACCGAGATCGGCGTGGACCGGCACCTGCACGCCACGCTGCTGGGCGATCAGACGCAAGCACCCAAGAGCGTGGTCGAGCAGGTCACCGCCACCGTCACCGGGCTCCCGCAGTGGCGGGGACGCCTGCGCACCGACCCGGCCGGACAGCCCGGCACGATCGACGTCGTCGTGGCGAAGTCGGACTCGGCGGCTCTCGGGGTACACGGCGTAGCCGTGCGGGCGAACCCGGGCCGCTGGATCCGGCAGGTATTCGAGGACCCGCAGTCGCCGCTCACCCGACGGGCGGTGATGCGGCTGATCGGCGAGGCGATCCGCGGCCACCACGAGGTGGGCCGGGTCTCCGTGCATCTCGTTGTGCCTGACCGGCCGACCGCCGATCTCCTGGCCACGGCCGCGGACTCGCTCGCCGGCGTCGAGCTGAGTCGGCTCCGCTGGGAGCGCGACCTCGAGCAGGGACGACCCGCTCTCACGTTCGACGGCGCGGACGCCACCATCCCGGAGCCGCTCCACGAGGACGAGCGACTCGCGGTCAGCTTCTTGCTCGAAGAGGATCGTGCTCGCGCCATGAGCTTGCGGACGCCGATCGTCGACCTGCGCTCGGTCTTGGCCGCCCATGTGACTGCCGGGGGTCCGGCCATGGACTCGGGACGTCTCGACTACCTCGTCACCTGGGCGGAGGCCACGAAGCCGATCAACCACCGCGAGGTCTCCGACCGCATCGCGGGACAGGAGGAGACTCCCGGCGCGCGCCTGTCGAACGTCGTCTCGGACGCGCTCCACGGCGCACGTCGCGAACACGATGGCGACGCCTACGAGTCGTTCGTGGCCGACGCCCTCGACTACCGGATCGACGTCGTCGAGCGCGCGCTCGCCGTGCTCGACACCGTGCCGTCCTCCCGGCTGCGCGAGGTCTACAGCGCGCTGGAAGCAGACGCCCAGGAGGTGTGGGGGCGCCGGCTGGCCCTTGAGGCGTCCGACCTCGTGCGCTTCTCGCGGACCTACACCAGCTGGCGCAACTCCCACGTCGAGATGCTCGACGCGGACCGAAAGTGCGCGACCCAGCTCGCCTGCCTGGGCGACTACGGGTTCGCCCACGACAAGGCCGCCGACGCCGGCGTGCGCGAGCTCGCCCTCGCCGTCGTCACCGGGGTCGAGCCCCTCCGGCTGCAGGTGCGGTCTCGTCGGCTCAAGGCGGGCAAGAAGGTCGTCGCCCTGCACGTGGACGGCGTGAGCCAGGTCGAGCTCGAGTCCACGACGCTGAAGGTCCAGAAGGGCTCGTTCAAGTTCGGCCAGATGTCGACCGGGCTGCTCGGCGAGACCGCCGACACCGAGCTTGAGTGGCAGCCCGTCGTCGAGCCGACGCTGGCGGTGGGAGACGAGCTCGTCCTCGCCGACGTCGAGTGGTTCGGCAAGCCCTTCAAGAACGGGCACGAGATCGCGGTGGCCCGTCCGAGCCAGGACCAACAGGCTGCGCCGAAGCCCACCTGCGGGCCGGACTCCTATGCCTCGGACGCGGGGGAGCACTACTGGTGCTGCCGCCCGCACGCCGCCGCCGAGGCGGAGTGGTCCGACACCCTCGCGGCGCGCCGGGCGCGCGGCGAGCTGAACCCCGACACCTGGCCCCCGCTCGTCGACGAGGAGCGGTTCGACGTCGGCCAGGACGCCGCGGCGACCGCCGCCGTGCCACCCTCCGTCGCCCCCGACGGCCTCACCCTCGACGACCTGGACTGATCCGTGACCATCAGCTTCACTCCTGCAGCCGGACACCTGGGCGACGCCTCGCACCACGCCGAGGCGGCTCGGGGCAACCACATCGCCTCGGAGCGGGCAATCGCCGCGTTGCAACAGGCCCTCTCGGGCACCGCCGACCACGACAAGATCCTGCTGCGCGCGGCGGCGGGCGCGGGCAAGTCCTACGCGCTGGTCCGGATGGTCGCGACCGCCCTCGAACACGCACAATGCCGTCGAGTAGCGGTCACGGCCTTCGCCAACAAACAGATCTTTCCGCTCGCCGGGGCACTCGGCACGGAGCTGGGCGCGCCGCAGGTCTGCCTCTTCGTCAGCGCCGAACGTCTCGACGAGATCCCCGACCACGTGCTGTCCGCCGTCACGGTGGCGACCAAGCTCGACGAGATCCCGGGCACGACGACCGTCGTCCTCGGGACCTCGCACAAGCTCGGCTCGATGGCCTATCGGAACAAGTGGTTCCAACTCGGAGCGTCGGCGAACGGCAAGGCCCCTTTCGACGTCCTGTTCGTCGACGAGGCCTGGCAGCTCCCGCTCCACCGGTACGTCACCGTGGAGAAGCTGGCGCCGCTGTCGGTGGGCGTCGGCGATGTCGGGCAGCTCCCGCCGATCGATCCGTCGGAGAACCCGTGGCGCGGCGACCCCGGCTACAACCCGTACCGGGCCTGGCCGACGGCGTACGAGGACAAGCCGAAGACCTTTGCTGTGGACCTGCCCGCTGTGTGGCGCCCGACGGCCGCACAGCTCCCACTCTGGCGGGCCTTCTACAGCGACTGGGACCACCTCGACTGCGTCGCGGCTCCGGGCGACCGCCGCCTCGACCTGCCGGCGCTCGACGGCCCCGCCCGGACGGTCTGGGAGGCAGTGGCAACCGGTGCGCCGACCCTCGTCGAGATCGACGGGCTCGCCGAGGCCGAGGCGGCGGACATCGACCAGCCCCTGCTGGACGAGCTGGAGCGGCTCCTCGAGCCCCTCCTCGCAGGCGGCTTCTCTGCCGTCTCCACCCGCTACGACGGCACCGGCCAGCCGACCGATGAGAAGATCGTCGACTCGGCAGCACCGGGCGACGACCCGTTGATCGTCATTCTCGCGACCCGCAACCAGGCGGTGGACGACGCCGCCGAGATGGTCGAGCGCCTCACCACCCGCCTTGACCTGCCCGAAGGCGTCATCCGCGCCTCGACGGTCGACTCATGGCAGGGCCAGACCAACGCCATCACGGTCGCGATCCATCCCCTCTCCGGCGCCGACAAGCTCGACGACTTCAACTCCGCCTTCGGCCGCCTCGCCGTGACCTGCACGCGAGCCACCCACGGCTTGCTAATGGTCGCCCGCAACGGCCTGGACCAGCTCCTCGACGACGCCGCCGCTCAGCCGGGAACGCCGCTGGGGGAGCCGGGCACGCGCTCACTTCCCAGGCAGACCCACCAGCGGATCCTGAACACCTTCAGCCGAGCGAAGCTCCAGCTTGCGGGCTGTGAGCTGGGCGGTTGAGCACGAGGACTTGGCCGAGGGGGTCAGGCGCCCGCGACGGGCAGGTCCAACTGGAGCGAGCTCGTCTCCAGCTGACGCTCGAGAGCCTGTCGGATGAGGCCTACGACGTAGGGCAGGTCATCGGCGTTCGTGAGCATGACCTCAACGTCCCCATTGCCCCAACGGCCCACGTTGGTGACGTCCTTCGATAATCCGCGCGGGTCGCGGATCTCGGGGAACGGCATGTTCAAGGCGAGCCGAAGCCGACTGGCCTGCGGCACGATATCGGCGAAGTTGGTTTCCGCCTTGAACGCAATGTATAGCTTCTTGATCTCCTGGGTCACGGTCGGGTCGAGGTCGAGCAACTGCGGCCGGAGGAGATCGAAGAGCGCTCGCGCGGGGCGACCGACAGCGAGCTGAGGATGATCGGCGAGGGTGTACACGGAGTTGCTCGCTGCCTGGAAGCCGCGGCGTGACACCGATACTCCGGGCGGGAGGGGCGGACGTTGCCAGATCGCGACAGCCTTCTCCGCCAAGTCCTGGGCGCGAGCGTCGATGGCAGCCTCGTCCCAGACGTCGACAGCGCCGAGGCCCTTGTTCAACCGGAGCGGGCTCTCACTGAAGCCTCCGGGCATGTCTCGCTTGGCGGGGAACGGGTGGTCGCTGTATTCGCTGTTGTAACCGGTCAGCGTCAGGTTGCCGAGAGTGTGCAGCTTCCTGGCGTGGATCTCTCCCCAGTCCGGACCCAACGCTGCTTGCCACTCGGCGGACAGGTTGGGGTTCTGGGGCATGATGTGCTCGATCGTGTATGCCTCGACGAACACCTTCTCCTTGCGTCCGTCGGTCTCCATTCGACGGAGCCAGTAGCTCCGCCGAGGCTGGTTGTAGAGGTCTCGGCTGGCGAGCTCGCGCTTGAACTCGTCGTCGGACGGGAATCGTCGGTACGACGGCAGCGTGAGAAGGCCTACCTGCAGGTCCTGCAAGTAGCTTTCGTGGTTCAGCGATCGGCCGATCGTGGCGAAGGTCTTGTTCATCGAGTTCGTCGGGATCGCGCAGACGGCTCGACGGAAGACGTAGGACTCGATGAAGCGAATAGCGTTGAGGAAGTCTGCTTTCGTCAATGTCTTCGTGTCATACGCGTGGTAGAGCTCGAGCAGGATCGGGTAGGCCACCTCGACCTTCAGCTCACGTAGATCGTGGAACGCCTCTCCAAGGTCGGGGTCCTTCTCCAGACCGAGCGCCATCGCGCAATAGTGGCCTGCGAACTGGTGTACCTCCGCAACCAGTGCGTCGACTCCGGCCTCGGCGATCGTTCCCTGACGCGAGTACGACTTGAACGCCTCGTAGACGGCCTTGACATTCGGGATGTCGCCGGTCTTCACCGTCAGGTAGTGCCGCATGAACGCATCGAAGTAGGTGCCGTAGCCCTCCTGACCGAAGCCGCGTTCCATCGGCCGCCAGTGCTGCTCGTACAGCGTCGTCTGATGCTTCGGCTCCAGGCCCATCAGGACGAAGTTGCGGATGAGATCGGCCTGGCTCAACTCGCGACCGGTCGAGTTCATGCTCTCGAAGATCAGCTGCGGGTTGTCCTGGTCGCGGTTCAGAGCGACGTCGACGACGACGAGTTTGCTCAACCCGCGGCAGAGCGACTCCAAGTCGCCCTTCCGATCGGCAACAAGCCGGTCGAAGAGGGCGAAGTTCTCCGCGATGCGCAACGAATGCTCTTCGGGAAGCGACTGCTGCTGCACCAGAGCCTTGAGGCTCTCCCGATCGGTTCGGGTCAGGAGGAGCTTGTACGCCTTCTCTCCGTCCTCCTCCGGGTTGAGCAGGTAGTAGTTGCGAATCTTCCTCGCCGAAAAACCGTCCACGGGCTCCCCGTCGAGGTGCCGGCAAAGGGCCTCCAGCAAGAGTGAGACCGTCGTCAGACGCTGCTGCCCGTCGATCACGAGGAGCGGAGACTGGCTGGAGACCTGGTAGAGCCCCTCCTCGACGTAGACCACCGATCCGACGAAATGCGCCTTGATCTCGTCGTCGCTTCCCGCGCGCAGGAGGTCCGTCCACAGCTCGAGGCACTCCTTGTCCGTCCAGCTGTAGGTGCGCTGGTAGATCGGGATGACGAACTGTGGGGACTTCTTCAGAAACTGAAGGAGGGATGCTTCCGTGGCCTTCATGCGCTGCGAGACCTCAAATCCTCGGTGAGCAGGTGGACATCGGTGTGCCAGGTCCTGAGTTCGGCGCCGGTGGGGGCGAGCTCGTAGGCGTGGTGGTGGGCCGCTCGGCTGAGGGCGTACCAGAGCTCCGTGGCGCGCGAGCCGAGGTCGGAGTCGACCGTGCGGGTCAGGGTGAGGAGCTGCGCTCGTCTGGACACCTCGGCGACCTCCGGCCGATGGGTGGCCCAGAAGTCGTCGAGACCGTGCTCGAGGGCCAGGCGGATGAGCCACGTGCAAGCGCGCGGCCAGGCACCGTCCTCGACCAGATCCGGCGCGTGGAGGATCCGGTCGGCGACGTCGAGGCGGTGGATTGCGGAGTGGCTCATTTCTGCAGCCACTCGGCGAGCTTCTTCACGTCCTTCACGAAGGGGTGGAGGTCACCGACCAGGCCCTTGTGAGCGCCCTGTTTGCACATCTGGAAGGCATCGACCGCGCCCGGCCCGAGCCCTGACCTGATGCGGCCGAGCAGGTCGCTGCCGCGCTTCGGATCGTTGAAGACGGCGAGCGTCGCCTTCTTGTTCGTCGTCTCGGCCTTCTTGAGCACGAGTTCGACGTCGGCATGCGTGTGGCCTGCAGCGAGACGAACCGAGCGGATCTTGGAATGGCACGCGGCCTCGACGGCGCTGCGGCAGCAGGAGGCGACCAGCTCGCTGCGGATGTCCGACGGGAGCTCCTTCGTGGAGGCCATCGCCTTGGCGTCCTCGAGGTAGCGGGCGATCGGATCATCGCTGCGTCGCATCTCGACCGCCGATTGCTCGCCGCGTACGACCTCCCAGATCGTGGCGGGCAGCTCAAGGCGGCGCACGGCGTCGGCGAGGCGGTCGTCGTGGGTGAAGACCACGACCTGTCGGGTGAGCGCGACCTCGGCGAGGACGCGGGCCAGCCCGTCGACCTTTGCCGGGTCCATGGCCTGCACGGGGTCGTCGATGACGATGAAGCGGAAGGGGCTCTGGTCGACCGTCGCGCGGGGGAGGAACAACGCGAGACCGAGCGCGTGAAGCTCCCCCTGGCTCATCACACCGAGCGCCGCACCCCCGTCTACCCCGTCGATGCTGACGTCCACCGCCACCCGGCGTTGATTGTGCGCGCCGGTCAGTCGCACCGCCCCCAGCCCGACGTTGCTCTGCTGGCGCAGTGCCTGCCACACATGCTGGGACTGTTCGGCGAAAGGAGCGAGGCGCTGGCTCCGCAACTCGGTCGCGGTGTCGGCGAGCCATTTCTCGGCTCTGGCCAGTGTGGCATTCGCGTCGGCTTCGGCGGCGACCTCCGCGGCCGCATCGTGGTAGGCGCCGAGCCTGCGAACGACCGGCGCCCAGACCTCGTCCCGTCGAGCCAGCTCGGCCTCGGACTCGGTGCGCGCCTCCACCAGGGCGGCCGCGACGACGGGGTGGGCCGTCTCCAACCCCTGTGCGAGTGCCGCAGGTCCCTCTGCTCGACCGGCCTGCACCCAGTCCTGCCAGGTCTCGCGCGCTCGTCCAGTGAGGACAGCGGGGAGGCTCCGCACCAGCGAGCGCCCGGCAGCGATGGCGGCCTCGAGCTCGGAGGTTGCCCCGCGCACCTCGGCGGCCGAGCGTTCGAGCTGGTCGGCACGGGTGGCGGCGGAGGCCCGCCAGGCGTCGTCGAGGGTGCCTTGTTCACAGAGGGGACAGGTCGTGGATCCGTAGTCGGTATGAACGTGCAGCGCCTCGCGCAGGAGCCGGGCGACGAGGTCGGCGCGGCTGCTTTCGGCGGAGGCGACCGCGGTGTGCGCGTCGACGGCGGCGCGGATCCGCTCGGCCGCAGCTCGCACGTCCTCAGCAGCCGGCAGCCTCAGGTCCAGGACCGCGCGCAGGCCTGCGGCACTGCCACCGGGATCCTCGGCGGCACTGAGGAGTCCGGCGATCCGTCCCAAGTCCGGCGACGTCGACTTCAGCAGAGCGAGCGCCTCGACGATGCGCGGGTCGTCCGCGCTCGCCAGGTCGGTCCGGATGGCCCTGCGTTCGGCGTTCGCGTCCCGGGCGCGGTCGGCGAGCGGCTTGCGTGCCGCTTTGAGCCGCGTCTGTGTCGCGGTGAGGGCTCCGAGTCCGAGGAGATCGTGCACCGCATCGTGGAGTTCCGTCGGCCTGCCGTCGATCAGGGCGCCGAGCTCGCTGTAGGAGAGGAAGGGGCGGTAGGTCTGCATCGACGCACCCCATGCGGACCCGTCGAAGTCCTGAACCTTGGCCTTCGGCTCCTGCCGGGTCCAGCGGCCGCCCTCGAGCTTGTCCTCCGGGGCCCAACGGCGCTGCACCTTCGTGGTGCCGTTCGTGCCGGCGACGGTGAGGTCGACGGCGACCGACGCGTCGTCGCCGGAATGGAGATTGCGCCAGCCGTCACGCCACACGGCCGTCCTGCCGGACCACCGCTCGTTCCTGCCGGTCATCACGAGCTCGGCTGCTTCCGCGAAGCTCGACTTCCCGGAACCGTTGCGGCCGGTGACCAGGGTCAGTCCAGGCCCTGGCGCCAGCTGCAGAGTTGCGGGCCTGCCGATACCTCGGAACCCCTCGACGCGGACCGCGGCCAGGTAGACGTCGGGGTGTTCGACCTCGGTCTCGCCGGGAGGCTCAGCGGTGGGTGCTCCACGACCGGCGAGAGCGTCGGCGAGTGCGCCGTCGCCGGACCACGCGGCGAGGACCAGTCCAGACGTCGCGTCGTCGACGCCGTCGTCCGCAAGCAGGCGCTCGATGAGCAGCTCGTAGAGACCCAGCTCTGCCTTGTCCATACATCCCCCCGGATGGTCGTGCTTCGAGAACGCTAGCGGTGATCGGTCACCCAACGCTCATGGGGGCTCACGATCGGGTGATGGCGGCGGGTGTCGCGGTGTTTCGTCACACCAGGCTGTCCGCGAGGCTGGAAGCCAGGCGAACCGCGGCGGCGGTTCGGCCGGTGGGCTCCGCCTGGGCGTTCACGACCGTCGTCTCGTGGCGTCCGGACGCGTACTGCTCGCCGGTCCACGTGACCCGGCGCGTACCGCGGAGCTCCGTGATGTTGCCGGTGCCGTGGGTGTCGAGGAGCCGGTGCAGCTCCCGGGCGTCGTTCTCATCGGCCATGTCGACCACCGCGACGGCGACGACGACGGTGATCCCGGCCTCTGTGATCTCGAACAGCGCCCGTCCGAGTCCCTCGCAGGGATTCGCTCGGAGGTAGTCCTGCACCTGGCCGTAGGACTGCCTCGCGCAGTCCTGGTCGAAGGCCTCGTCGAGTCGCCGGATCGCTCGGCCCTGCTTCTCCAGCCTGGTGACGACCTTGGCGAAGCTCCGGTCCTTGGCCTTCACTGAGGTGGAGCTGGCGGGCCGAGCCGCCGTCGACACTCCACCCGTCGTCCCGAAATAGGCCATGCCCAGCCCGATCGAGATGGCAACGGTGAACGTGACGCCGCGTTTGCGCCACGTCCCGTCGTCGTTTCGCGGCTGATCCGGCTTACCCATGCCGCACCGAATCGAGAAGGCTGAGGAAGGCGTCCTCGGTGACGACCGGGACGCCCAGGTCGCGAGCCTTCTGCGCCTTGCCGGACAACGAGTCGGGATCCGCGGCCACGACGACGGTCGTCTGCCGGCTCACACAGCTCGTCATCCTGAGCCCGACGGCGACGGCGTCCGCTGTGATCTCCCGTCGGCCCCGGCGCATCGTTCCCGTCAGGACCACGGTGTCTCCGGGCTCGAGGTAGAGGCCGCCGACGGAGACCACCGGTGCGGTCGTCGACTCGTCCAGCGCCGTCCGCAGCGCAACGTCCACCGCGTCCTCGTCGAGATCGAGCAAGCCTGCGACTGAGACCAGGTCCGCGTGCTCTTCGGGTGTCACGACACCGTCGTCCCACGCCGCCTGGGCGAGTGCGGTCAGGTAGCTGTGGTGCACCTCGACGACCTCGGCCTTGTGCAGGCCCAAGTCGTGGGCGAGGTCGAGCAGCCCGTCCGCCTCGGTGTCGGAGAGGTGCCGGTCGAGCAGAGCGCGGTCCAGCATGGCCAGGTAGGCGTCGGTCTCGGGACGCTCGGCCCGTGGGATCCGGTCGACGAGACGGGCGAGGAAGTGCGGTCGCGTAGTCCCGGACGGTGTCCGATGAACGGCACGCGCTCGGTGGCCACTCAGGGGCGGCCAGCCCCACGCCGCGGTGCGGAGCTGCTCCTCGCTGAGGCGGACGACATGCGGTGCGGCGGCGAGCAGGAACCGCAGCAGGTCAGCGGCCGCGGCCGCGTCTGCCGCCGCGGTGTGCCAGTCGCGCTCGGGCAGCCCCGCTGCCGCGCAGCACTCGACCAGCGAGCGACGCGTCCACGGGATCGCCGCTCCGGTGGCGCGCATGGTGCACAGCCCGGCCTCTCGGCGCAACGGGACCTCGTGCCCGAGCCGCTGGTACTCGGCGCGCAGGTGCATGGCGTCGAAGGCCCAGTTGTGTGCGACGACGACCCGCCCCGACAGCCGCGCCGCGATCTCGCCCGCGACCTCCGCGAAGACCGGCGCCCGCCGGACGTCGGCGGCCCGGATCCCGTGGATCCACTGCGGCCCGAGGTCCCGTCCGGGATTGATGAGCGTGTCCCACGAGTCCGTGACCACGCCCGACGGGTCGAGGTGCACGATCGCGATCTCGGCGATGCGGTGGCGGAAGCCGGGCTGGATCCCGGTCGTCTCGACGTCGACGACCGCGTAGCCGGGGGCGCTCACAGCGGCAGCCGGGTGCGGTCGGCCGTCAGAGCCGCGTCCCGCCAGCGCGTCGGCAGCGGCTCCGGCGGCCCCAAGGCGGTGTGGACGTAGCTGCGCCGGTTCTTGACCTGCTCGGTCTCCTCCCACACCTCGGCGATCCACCTGAGCACTCCCACGACGGCGAGGGCGTCGGACACCGCAGGCGATCCGCTGGGCACCCCCAGCCTGGCCAGGCGGCGGAGTTCCGCGATCGAGCCGGCGGACCCGTCGAGTTCACGACGCCAGTCGACGTCGGTGACCTTCCGACCGGACTCCCGCACTGCTGCGATGGTGTGTTCCACGCCGGCGCGGCGCTCCAGCACGTCGCCGAACGCGCCGGCGACGTCGAAGGTCTGCCCGCGCCACCAACCGTCGTCGAGCTTGGCGCAGGTGGTGAGCTCGCTCAGCACCATGTCCGCTCCGGACACGTCCGACCGCGCGATCGCCCGCCGCTCGATGCAGCTCGCCAGCCGCCGCGCCGTGTCCGGCTCGGCCCGCAGCTCCTCGAGCGGGGTGATCCACGCACCGGTGGGTCGCCCGTCCAGGCTCACCTGCCAGACGGCGAGGGTGTCGGAGTCCACGGTGAGCACCGCGTATCCGGTGGCCCAGGTGGGGACTTCGATAGGCACGGACAACTCGTCCAGCGTCGGCATGAGAACCTCCTGCAGGTCACATCGATGTCATTTCGTCCGGTGTCAGCCGGAGCGCGGAAGATCGTCAGTTCTGAGGAGCGGCCGACGCCCCGAACCCACCCCTCCGGCGTTCGGGGCGCCGACCAGCCGGTCGAGCGGCGTCAGCCGGCTCGACGAGACCGGGGGAGCGGGATCGCCTGAGCGAAGAACCGTCGCGACAACACGGTCACCAATGCAGTGCCTCGCACGAGCAGGCAGACGTCGGGCCGGTCCGGGCTGTAGCCGTAAACCACGTCGGGATGCAGCACGATCTCGGTCCAGGACCGCGGCCGGTGCTGCCAGTCGGCGGTGCTGACCAGGTGCCGGAGACGGCGGACCGCGATCCGCTGCTGCACCCCCTCCACCCGCTCGCGGTACCGCTGCACCGCGTGCGAGGTGAGGACCACCGATTCCGCGTCGAGGTGGATCTCCGGTGTGGCGATCGCGAGAGCGAGGATCGCGGCCCGCTGACCAGAAGCGACGGTGCTCGAAGAAGCGTCGTCCGACCGTCCGATGACCTCGACGGGGAGAACGACGTGCTCGGCGGAACTCGACATCTCAGATCCTCTCGGTACGCGGGAGCCGTCCTTGGGGGATCGAACCGACCGATGGAGCCGTCGCCCCGGGGCTTCGGGTGGCGGGCGCGGCGATGGAGCCGCCAAGGCTTTGCGGCCTCGAGAAGCGTTGCGGGCCGCAGCCTCGCCGGGCCCAATGCGCCAGAGCGGTAGCCCGGCAGGCACGAGCGTACACAGATGTGAGCGCCCGAGCAATGTTCACAAAGTTGCGCGATTCTGTGAACGTGAGCTACGTTGGGGTGGTGAGCCTAGAGGAGCGTGACCTCGTCACGGCGGCAGCCGTGGCCCGGCGCGCCGGGGTCGGTCGAGCCGCGGTCGCCAACTGGCGCAAGCGCTACCCGGACTTTCCGCAGCCGGTCAGCGACGCGGGGAGCGGTACGCTCTACTCCTGGCAGCAGGTGGAGAAATGGCTCGTCGGCACGGGGAAGGCCGACCAACTGGCGGCATCGGGCCGCACAAGCACCGGGACTCAGCTCCTCCGAGACGCCGGCCCAGGCATCGACCGAGATCTGTCCGACCTCACGGCCCCTGAGGTGCTCGCGCGAGTGATGGCTTCCGTTCTTCCCCCGCTCGACGACGCTGACGATTCAGCGGAGCACAGCCCCGTCGTCCTCGATCCCGCATGTGTCGACAGGCTGCTGCTCGGCGCCGTCGCTGAGCGCTTCGGTGCGCAGGCTCGGCTGGCGGGTCAGGTGTCCGACTCTCACAGCGAGTCGCTGGTCAACGGGGCCGTCGGCGGTGTGGATCTGCGGGTGGGTCGATTCCTCGAGGAGGATCGCTTCACAGACGTAGCGGGCCAGGCGCGAGCAGTGGTCTGCACTCCGCCCCAGCAGAAGACGTGGCCTGCCACCAAGCTGGCCGCCGATCCGCGGTGGCGCTTCGGTCTGCCCGATCCGCTCGATCCCGATCTTGCCTGGGTACAGGCCTGCCTCGCCTTTCTCAGCCCGCGCGGTGTGGCGGTGGTCGCGGTGTCGCCGGTGGCGGCGGTCCGTCCCTCGGGCAGGCACGTCCGCGACATGCTCGTCCGGGCCGGCGTGCTGAGCGCGGTGATCGCACTCCCCGCCGGCCTGACCCGGTCCGGCGAAGGTGCGACTCAGCTATGGGTCCTGGAGCATCGAGAACCGGGCCGCGGCGTCGCGATGATCGAGCTGAGCGGTCTCGGCGACATCCGGGACGTGCCTCTGGAGTACCCCGTCTGGCAGCGGCTGCTCGATGGCCGCGATCCGCTGGTCTCCCAGCTCGTGCCGACGATCGAGCTGCTCGACGGCGAGACTCCGCTCCTCCCGTCCCGCTACGTTCGCAGGCCCGTCGAGCCGGACCCGGCCGAGCTCGCCGCCGCAACCGAGCGGCTCCGTGCGCTGTACGGCGATGTCGGGCGGGCGTTGCCCCAGCCACTCGGTCGGACGGGCTCACCTCTCGCCGACGTGGTGACGGTCGCCGAGCTCGAACGGTCGCGTGCACTCACCCTCCTGCCGCGCGACGCGGAACCGCGCGCAGGCGACATTCTGTTTCGGACGATGAACAGGGAGCCGGTCGTCGCCACCGGGACACCGGATGACGACCGCGGCGTCGCTCAGGTGCTCGGGCTCGACCCCGACCGGCTCGATGCCTACTTCTTCGCCCTGTTCGTACGAGTCGATGCGCTTGCCGCTCCCGTCGGAAACACCTTGAGTGCCTTGACCCGCGATGACGTCAAGCGATGTCGGGTGCCTCGGCTGCCGATCGCTGAGCAGCGCAGGTACGGCGAGGCATACCGGCACCTCCTGGAACTCGGCCGCGTCGCGACTCAGCTCGCGACCGTCACCAAGGCGGTTGTCGCCCAGACCAGCTACGGGCTCACTACGGGTGCCCTCGATCCCAGCGCCGTCACGCGGCGCGAGACCATGACTACCGAGACAGCCAAGAACGAGAAGAGAACGACGTGACCTCGTCCACGCAGCCCATCGGCTCCGGGCCCACCCACACGCGCATGGCCGCCGAGATCTGGGCCGTCGCCGACCTGCTCCGCGGCGACTACAAGCGGCACGAGTACGGCGGTGTCATCCTGCCGTTCACGCTGATGCGCCGGCTTGACGCGGTCATGGCGCCGACTCGCGACGCCGTGCGCAAGCGGGATACCGAGCTGCCGGAGATGAACAACAAGACGATCATCTTGGAGAAGGTGGCTGGGCGGCGCTTCTACAACACCTCGGCTCAGGACTTCCGCACGATCGTCGCGGACCCGAGCAACGTCGCGAAGAACCTTCGTGACTACGTGAACGGGTTCCACCCTGCGGTCCGCGAGATCCTGGCGCGCTTCTCGCTCGACGAGCAGATCTCCCGGCTCGCAAGCTCCAAGCTGCTGTACCAGGTCGTCGGGAAGTTCGCGGCGATGAAGGACCTCGAGCACTTGTCGAACCATGACATGGGCTACGTCTTCGAGCACCTCATCCGGAAGTTCGCGGAGGACTCGAACGAGACGGCCGGTGAGCATTTCACCCCGCGGGAAGTCATCCGGCTGATGGTCAGCCTGTTGATCGGGCCGGACGATGAGCACGTCAAGGGTCCCGGCCAAGTCATCAACATCCTCGACCCGGCGTGCGGGACGGGTGGCATGCTCACCGCGGCGGACGAGTACATCAAGAGCATCAATCCCGACGCGCACACCTACCTGTACGGCCAGGAGGTCAACGGCGAGTCCTGGGCTATCTGCCAGGCCGACATGCTGATGAGCGGCAACCCCGGCAAGGTCGAGTTCGCGAACACTTTCTCTGAGCCCGCCCACGGGGACGTGAAGTTCGACTACATGCTTGCCAACCCGCCCTTCGGTGTGGAGTGGAAGAAGGTCAAGGACGACATCGAGTCCGAGGCCGAGCTGGGTCACGCGGGCCGGTTCGGCGCAGGCCTGCCGCGAATCAACGACGGCTCGTTCCTCTTCCTGCAGCACATGATTTCCAAGATGGAGTCCGCGGATGGCAAGGGCTCGCGGTTGGCGATCGTCTTCAACGGCTCGCCACTCTTCACCGGCGCCGCAGGCTCGGGGGAGTCGCGAATCCGGCAGTGGATCCTGGAGAACGACCTGCTCGAAGGCATCGTAGCCCTGCCGGACCAGCTGTTCTACAACACCGGCATCTCCACGTACTTCTGGATCCTGTCGAACCGCAAGGACGACTCGCGGCGCAAGAAGGTCATACTGCTCGACGCCCGAGACCAGTGGGAGAAGATGCGCAAGTCTCTGGGGGACAAGCGCAAGGAGATCAGCGAGGCCCAGATCGGCCACATCACGCAGGTCTACGCTCGCGCGCTGGAGATCGCCGACAATCCGGACGACCCGGACCACGCCCGCGTGAGGGTCTTCGGCACCCGAGACTTCGGCTATCACCGCATCACCGTCGAGCGCCCTCTCAAGCAGCGCTTCGAGATCACCGAGGACACCCTGCTCGCCCTCCAGCACGCAAAGCCCCTGGTGAAATGGGCCGACCGCGACGGCTTCGTGGAGGCCCTGCGCCCGCTGCTCGGCAAGGTGTGGTGGACCAAGGCCGCCGCGGGCGACGACCTGCGCGCTGCCTCGAAGGGCGCCGAGGTCCCGTGGCCGACGACTGCGGGGATCGTCAAGGCGCTGTGGGGCGCGGTCGCGGTGTCGGACCCCGAGGGCGAGGTGCAGACGGCAAAGGGCGAGGTCCTCCCCGACCCGGACTTGCGCGACTACGAGAACGTGCCGCTCGACGAGGACATCAAGGAGTACTTCCAGCGCGAGGTCATCCCGCACGTCCCGGACGCCTGGATCGACAACGAGAAAACGAAGGTTGGCTACGAGATCCCCTTCACCCGCCACTTCTACGTCTACACCCCGCCTCGACCGCTGGCT
Source organism: Pseudonocardia pini (assembly GCF_013870575.1). Lineage (GTDB taxonomy): Bacteria > Actinomycetota > Actinomycetes > Mycobacteriales > Pseudonocardiaceae > Pseudonocardia > Pseudonocardia pini. The sequence continues at coordinate 44,400 of NZ_JACBXB010000002.1, read as the reverse complement.
GAGATCGACGCTGAGCTGCGGGATCTGGAAAAGCAGGTCCAGGCTCTCCTGGGTGTGGTGACCGGGTGAGTGGCATTCTCGGAGTTGCGCCACCCGAAGGGTGGAGATGGATCCCTCTCAAGTATGTGACGACGTTCCTGAATCGGGGTGTCGCGCCGAACTACATCGACGAAGGCGCGGTCCGAGTCATCGGGCAGGCGGCGAATCAGGATAGCGGTCTGGACTGGTCGCGAACCCGCTTTCATAGTCCTGATGGCAAAGGTGTCGATCTCCAAGGGCTCCTAATAGACGGTGATAGTCTAATCAATTCAACGGGTACGGGAACCTTGGGAAGGGTTGGATACTTCGAGAAGGGGCCTGATAGTCGACCGTGTGTGGCGGATGGTCATGTCACGATCTCCCGCTCGAACCAGGCGGTGTTGGATTCACGCTTCCAGTACTACTGGCTCGCTTCGTCCGCGTTCAACGAATATGCGCTCTCATCGCTTGTGGTCGGAGCTACGAACCAGATCGAGCTCAACCGGGACCGACTGGCATCCGCCTTAATTCTTCTGCCGTCGCTCGTAGAGCAACGCCGTGTCGCAGCTTTCCTGGATGTTGAGACGCGGCGAGTCGACTCACTGCTGGATCTTCGTAGTAGACAATTGAAGGCTGGTGCGGCGCGGCGCCGCCGAGCGGTCGAAGGTCTTTATGAGAAGCAGCGCTCGGTCACGCGCATTAAGTATCTACTGCGCTCGAAGCCGCGGTATGGCGTACTTGTCCCGCAGTTTGTGGACGAAGGCGTCCCCTTGATCCGAATCGGCGACCTCGCAAGTCTCAGTGGGAGAGTTTCAGAACTCCGTCGTATCCCTGAAGCGCTGTCCCAGCAGTATCCTCGTACGGTGATACAGGTCGACGATGTACTCGTTAGCGTCGTGGGCACATTGGGTAGGTCGATTGTCGCATCTGCAGAACTCATTGGCGCAAATGTGAATCGTCCACTTGCGATTCTTCGTGTGGCGAAAGATGTGGCTCCAGCCCTCTTAAGTGCGTGGATGTCGACCGGGATGTTTGCGGATCAGGCCGCGATGGCTACTGCTAGTGACAGTGCTCAACCTACCTTAGGGATGGAAGACTTGGGCAACTTCACCATTGCATGGCCACGAAGCGTGGATGAGCAGAGTGCTGCGGTACGGGAGTTGCAAGAAATCGATGAAGAATTTGCGACGCTGAGCGCTGCGTTGGAGCGGCAGCAGCTTCTGCTTGCTGAGCGTCGGCGCGCTCTGATCACCGCCGCCGTAACCGGTCAGATCGACGTCAGTACAGCGAGGGGTGTGGAGGCATGAGCCGGGCGCACAGCGAGGAGGCGTTCGAGGGTGCTGCCGAGGGGGAATTGCTCGCCCGTGGTTGGGCTCCGTCTTCCGGCCAGTACCGCCCCGACCGCGGCCTCGACTCGTCCGACTTGCTTGTCTTTATCGGCCGCACCCAGCAGGCCAAGTGGGACAAGCTGATCGAGCTGTACGGCGGGGACCAGAACAGCGCCCAGCAGCAGTTCACCAAGCGGCTCGCGGCGGAGATCGACGAGCGGGGTGTGCTGGATGTGCTGCGGCAGGGGGTGAAGGACCGGGGGGTGGCATTTGACCTCGCCTACTTCCGCCCAGGCCACACGCTCGCCGCGGACGCGCTCCACGACTACAGCCAGAACTTCCTGACCGTCGCCCGGCAGGTGCGGTTCAGCGCACGCACCGGCGAGTCGATTGACATGGTGTTGCTGGTCAATGGGCTGCCCGTCGCGACGATCGAGCTGAAGAACCCCAACACGGGGCAGGGGACGGACGAGGCGATCGCGCAGTACCGTCGCCGCGACCCGAACGAGCTGATCTTCGCGAAGCGGGCTGTGGTCCACTTCGCCGTGGACCCCGACCGGGCCTACGTGGCGACCCGTCTGGAACGCGCGGACACCCGTTTCCTCCCGTTCAACGTCGGCACCGCCGGGCCCGGCAAGAGCGGGGCCGCGGGAAACCCGGCGGCGAAGCCGGGGGAGTACGCCGTCTCGTATCTGTGGGAGCAGATCTGGCAGCGGGACAATTGGCTGGAGATCCTGCAGCGCTTCGTCCACGTCGAGGCGCCGAAGAAGCGCGGTGTGAAAACGAACCCGCATACCGCGAACCGGATCTTCCCGCGCTTCCACCAGTGGCACGCCGTGCAGCAGATGGTCAAGGACGCGCAGCACAACGGCGCCGGCCAGAGCTACCTGATCCAGCACTCCGCGGGCTCCGGGAAGTCCAACACCATCGCCTGGCTGGCTCATCGGCTGTCGAACCTGTTCGACAAGGCCAACGAGCCCGTCTTCCACAAGACCGTGGTCATCACCGACCGCACGGCGCTCGACCAGCAGCTCCAGCGCACGATCTACCAGTTCGACCACGAGCCTGGCGTCGTCAAGAAGATTGACGAGGATGCGACGCAGCTGGCGGCGGCGTTGGACGACTCGACCTCGAAGATCATCGTCAGCACGTTGCAGAAGTACCCGTTCATCCTCGACAAGATCGCGAAGATGGGTCTTCAGGGGCGGCGCTACGCGGTCATCATCGACGAGGCCCACACGTCCCAGGGCGGGGACGCCGCGAACCGGCTCAAGGAGGCGTTGGGCGCTAACGCCGTTCGCAAGCCCGAGGAGGAGGACGACGCGACCTACCGGACGCGGGTGCGGGGCAAGCAGCCCAACCTGTCGTACTTCGCGTTCACCGCCACCCCGAAGTCCGGGACACTCAAGCTGTTCGGTCGCACGAACCCCGAGCTTGTCGGCCCTGACGGCGACAGCGAGGGGATGTACGAGCCCTTTCACGTCTACTCGATGCGGCAGGCGATCGACGAGGGCTACATCCTCGACGTCCTGGCGAACTACCTGACGTACGAGTCCAAGTGGCGGCTGCGCAACGCGGCCGTCGAGCAGAACGCGACGATCAACGATCCCGAGGTCGACGAGAGCAAGGCCAAGGCTGCGTTCGTCAAGTACGCGATGCAGCACCCCACGTCGGTGGCGCAGAAGGCCAAGCTGATCATCGAGGACTTCGAGGACAACCACGCGGGGCGGCTCGGCGGCCGGGCGAAGGCGATGGTGGTGACCCGCGGCCGTCAGGACGCCCTGGACCTCTATCAGGCGATCCTGGCCCACCTCGCCGATACGGGGAAGAAGCTCGGTGTGCTCGTCGCCTACTCGGGCAGTCTGACCGAGCAAGGCGTCGAGCGAACCGAGGCCCAGCTCAATGGCTTCTCGGAGCGCCAGCTCCCGGACCGGTTCGCCTACACGAAGGCGGACGACCCGCAGGCCGTCGCCCGCGACCAGGACGAGTACCGGCTGCTCGTCGCCGCGGACAAATACCAGACCGGCTTCGACCAGCCGCTGCTCTGCGGGATGTACGTGGACAAGGCGCTCACCGGCGTGGCCGCGGTGCAGACGCTGTCCCGGCTCAACCGCACCCATCCGCTCAAGTCCCAGGACGACGTCCGGATCCTCGACTTCGTCAACGACGCTGAGTCCATTCGTGAGTCCTTTAAGGACTGGTTCGAGACGACGCTGACCCCGCCGTCGGACCCCAACGTCCTCTACGCCAGACAGCGGGAGGTCATGGACTACGAGATCGTCGTGACGTCCGAGATGGAGACGCTCGTCGACATCCTCGGCGAGGCAGGGCCGGGGCGGCTGAGCGCATCGGCGGATAAGAAGCTCCATGCGCGGCTGCACGGGGTGCTCCAGCCGGCCCTGGACCGCTTCGCCGAGCTCGACGACGACGAGCGGGAGGGCTTCCGCGGCGCGCTCGAGTCCTACGTCCGCGCCTACAGCCTGCTCGCCCAGATCGTCGACTGGGGAGATCGCGACCTCGAACGCCTCTACCAGTTCGGTAAGCTCTTGCTGGTCCGCCTGCCCGGGCGCCCCCCGGTGAAGGTCGACATCGGGGACGCTGACCTCACGCACTTCCGGCTCCAGTTCACCGGGCAGCACGACGTGTCGCTGTCCGACGTGGGGGATCGGACCGTCCGTGGCCACGCGGCGGATGGCGGCGGGCGGCGCGAGCCCGAGTTGGTGCCGATGTCCCAGGTCATCTCCGAGCTCAACGACCGCTTCGGGCTCGGCCTGGGCACCGAAGACGCCGTCCTGGTGTATCAGCAGGTCATCAGCCTCGTCGAAAACGCGGAAATGCAGCAGATCGCGCTGATGAACGACGAGGCCCGGTTCGGCCAGGTCGCCGACGACAAGCTCGACGAGATCATCATCGACAACGCAACAGGCAACGCCGAGTTCGTGAAGCACTACTTCGACAACGGTGACTTCCGGGGCATGATCAAGGAAGCGGCGCGCAAGCGCGCCTACCAGATCATCAACAACCCGATCCGGGACGAGGCGCTGGCGGCCCTGCGGGAGCAGATGCGGCGGGAGACAGGGGGCTGATGACCGAGCCGGGGGGAGAGCTGGTCGTCTATCGGAGCGACGACGGGCAGAGCCTGGTGCAGCTGCGGGCGGTCGGGGGGACCGTGTGGCTGACGCAGGCTCAGCTGGCGGAGCTGTACGCGACATCTGTGCAGAACATTCAGCAGATCGTCAGCCGCGTTCTCGACGACGGCGAAGTGACCCAGGCAACTATCAACTCTGCGTTGATAGTTCGCCAGGAGGGCAGCCGTCAGGTCAGGCGCGAGGTGAAGGTCTACAGCCTCGACATGATCCTCGCCGTCGGGTACCGGGTTACCACGCCCCGAGCGGTGCAGTTTCGGCAGTGGGCCACGACTGTTCTGCGCGAGTACCTGGTCAAGGGCTTCGCCATCGACGACCGGAGGCTCAAGGACCCGGGTGGCACGGACTACTTCGACGAGCTGCTGGAACGCATCCGGGACATCCGGGCGTCCGAGCGGCGGTTCTACCTCAAGGTCAGAGACATCTTCGCCGCGACGAGCGCCGACTATGACAAGGACGCCGAGGCCGCTCGGACCTTCTTCAAGACGATCCAGAACAAGCTGCTCTATGCGGTGACGGGTCACACCGCTGCTGAGCTGATCGTCATGCGGTGTGATCCGGCGGTAATGAACCTGGGGCTCACCTCGTGGGCCGGGCGGCGAGTCCAGAAGAAGGACATCGACACGGCGAAGAACTACCTCCTGCAGGGGGAGATGTCCGAGCTCAACCTCCTCACCACTCGCTTCCTGGACTTCGCCGAAGACCGGGCCCGTCGCCGTCTCACCACCGTGATGGCCGACTGGATGGTGCAGACGGACAGGTTCCTGACCTTCGACGAGCGGGAGGTCCTCACGGGAGCGGGTTCCGTCTCCGCAGCCAGCATGCGCGAGACCACAGGTGAGCGCTACGAGGTGTTCGACGGCCGTCGCCGCGAAGAGGAAGCGGAGCGTGCGGCGATCGAGGAGTGGGACGACCTGCAGGAGCTGACCGCCATCGAGCGCCCGGACGAGGGGGATCATGTCGGCTGATCCGGGGCGCCTGCTCGGAGATCTCTATCGCGTCGACGGCCTACTCGGCCGCGGTGGGATGAGCGAGGTGTACCAGGGCTACGACGAGAGGCTCGGCAGACCCGTCGCCATCAAGATGCTCCGCCAGCCGTCGATCGGGTCGGGCGTCAGCAGCACCGAACTGCTCGAGCTTCAGGAGGCGCAGGCGAGCAATCGGCAACGGTTCCTGCGTGAGGTCCGCATGGCGGCGCAGCTCGAGCACCCGGGCACACCCGCCGTCTACGACACCGGGCTCACCGACGACGGCCGCATCTGGCTGGTCATGCAGCTCCTCCGTGGCTCCACCTTGGAGTCCGTGCTCGATCGCACCACCTACGACGTGGACGCCAGGCCGACCATCGCCTGGGCGACGGCGATCGCGGCCCAGATCGCGGCGGTGCTCACCGACCTGCACCGCGTCGACGTCGTCCACCGGGACATCAAGCCAGCCAACGTGATGATCGTCGAGAACGGCCTGGTCAAGGTGCTGGACTTCGGCATCGCCATTCTGCGTGGAGCCAGCGCGCTGCCCCGCCTCACCCAGGTCGACCGGACCGTCGGGACGCCCGTTTACATGTCGCCCGAGCAGCACCTGGGTCGCGTCGTCACCGCGGCGTCGGACGTGTACTCGCTGGGGTGCCTCCTCTACGAACTGCTCGTCGGGGACCCGCCGTACCTCGACTCGTCGGGCACGCCGGTGCGGGCCCACCACCTGCAGTCTCCGGTCCCCTCTGCCGCGAAGGCCCGGGACGACCTCCCCGAGGACCTGGACGGCCTCCTCAGCCGGATGCTCGACAAGGAGGCGGAGGCGCGCCCGACCGCGGAGCAGGTCTACGCGGGACTGGCTCCTCTGGTCGGGGGAGTGAGTGCGGGCGGCGATGACGTGCAGGACCCGACGCGGCCGTTCCGCGTCCCGCTCCTCGCACCCCGTCCGAGGCCGGCGGAACCGGGCCACGGAGACCCCCTCACTGACGAAGAGTTCGTGCGGATCCAGAACGGTGCGGCCGCGCTGATGGCGGATGACCAGCAGAACCTCGCGGTCGAGACCCTCGAGGACGGGCTGACGAGAGCAGCCGCCGAGCCGTACTTCACGCTGGAGCTCGGTTTCCAGCTCGGAATGATCCAGTTCCTACGCGGCGAGTATCGCGCGGCGGCGGCGCACTTGACGATGGCCGAGGAGACCTACCGCGCGAGGTTGGGCGACGACCACCCTCGTACGGTGCAGTGCGCCTTCTACGCAGGTCACGCCTACGCCGAGCTCGGTGAACCGCTGAAGGCGCTGGCGCAGCTGCGCTTCTACCTCCAGCACGTCGACTCGACGGAGCCCGACAACGCGGAGCCCCTTCTCGAAAGCCGGTTCGTCATCGCGCAGATGCTCGCCTCCGACAGCCGGCCCGAGGAGGCGCGAGCGGAGCTCGAGGGACTCCGATCGGAGTTCCGACACCATTACGGGTCCGGGTCGACGCACGTCAAGAACCTGGAGCGGCAGATCGAGAAGTTCGCGGAGGGGTAGGCGCGAGGTGCGCGCCACGTTGCACAACCTCGGCGGAAGCGCCGGAACTTGTGCAAGCCGCGCTTGCCCGAGTGATCGTTCAGCAAGGTCTTGGGGGAGACACGCCATGCAGCACTACCGCGACAGCAAGGGTGGGGCATTCCATCTCGCTCCCGCCCACGAGTTGAGGCCGGCTCGACCGAGCTTTCCGCCCTTCCTCCGGTTCTGCGAGACGAACGGCGCTGGGGTCGGTGACCTGCTGGGGTCGGCGCCGTCCGTTGAATCGACACTCGCCCGTGCAAAGCTCGACTGGGAAGTCGACTCCCGCCCCGTCTACACCGACAGCGGCGACGATCACGCACTCGTCTCGGGCTATCGCGCCCTCGTGAGGCCCTTACCCGAGACGGTGATGAGCGTCGTCTCATCGTCCTATCGAGTCGCGGAGAACCGGGACCTGGCGGGCGCCGTGCTCGGTCTCGCCAAGCGATACGGAGCCGATGCGGGTCGCCTGGGGGCAGCGTCGTTCGGGCGGAACCGGGCACGCACCTACTTCGCCTACCGGGTGATCCGCCTGGATGAGGACGAGATGCTGATGCTCCTCGTCCAGAACCGGCATGGTGGCGAAGGAGCTGTCCGGGTTCGGGCCTTCGTGGTCAATGTGAACACGAACGCCGTCCTCGCGCCGCCGGCGATCTGGTCCTCTCACGAGATCGCACACACCGGGGACATGCAGGAGAAGCTCGACCTGCTCCGCGTCGGGGCGATGGTCGACCGGTTCCTCGAGGAGACCGAGAGCAGGCGGTGGCAGCTCAAGAAGACCGAATGGAAAGTGGAGTGGTCCGCGCCAGTGCTCACCGACTTGTGGGAAGATCCGCCGAATCCTGAGCGGCCCGGATCGCACCCTGGCCGATATCTCGCCGCCGAACTCGGGTTCTGCAACTCGGCCTACGACGCCTTCGGCCGGATCTGCGCCTTTCTCGACAACGAGTCCGAGGCGTGCGAGCGCGGCGACTTCACCAAGGACCGTGACGAGCGGCTCGCTCTCGGCGCGGGCACGAAGCTGAAGGAGAAGGCATGGCGACGGCTCGTGGAGGTGGTGACGTGACCGCGGTCGTCGAAGGGCCCGCCTGGGCGCAGAAGGGGCTCGACCAGCGCGATGGGCGCTACCCGCTCGCCGTCGAGGCACCTGTGTTGGGCATGGTCGCGATGCTCATGCCCGGGGTGTCGACGCTGACCGACTTCGCCCGGTACTACGGCCTCTACTGGGCACTCGCCGACTACGCCGAGCGGCAGGATCTCGACGGGGCGGGATGTCAGCGAATCCTTCGCCGATCCGAGGTTCTGCTGGCGCTGGCGACGAAGACCCACGACCCGGACAGCGTGACCGCTCATGGCGCAGACGCACTGCAGCGAGGGCTGAACAGGGGTGGCTCAGCCTGGGAGCTGGCGGAGCTGGGCAAGACGTCATACTCGCCGCGGAACTGGGGGTTCTGGTCTCAGTACGGCGGTCCGTCCGATGTGCTCGGGACGGCGACCACGAAGGACGGAGCGATCCGGCCGGCGCGGCACGCCTGCCCGGAGTCGGTCCGCCGGATGTTCGCTCCGGTCTTCTCCGCCGCGAGCCGTGATGCCACGCCGCCGAGTGACCTCCTCCCCCACCTCGCGCAGCTGTCAGTCGGGTCGTCAGAGGGAGCCGACTCGGAAGCGCTGCGGGAGCTGTTCACTGCTACCCGGGCCGGAACGCACGACCCCGACGGCTGGGAGACCACCGACCTCACGCGCCGGGCGACGATGCGGATCCTGTTGCGCGCCAAGCAACTGTCGCCAGGCGAGCCTTGGTCGGTTGCTCTCCGGCGAGCGCTGGCGTTCGGTCCCGGTGCGACGGAGGACCCGGTCCTCGCCGACGAGGAGCGGGCTCTCGCGTGGCGCGGCCTCCTGCTGCGTCACTACTCGGTCGGCGCGTGGCGGCGGTTGTGGGCCGGGCTTGTCGACTTCGTCCGCGACAACGGGGTGACCACCCGTGCTCAGATCCACGCCTGGATAGCCGACCGGCTCCCGCCGCTGAGCCTCCAGGAGTGGGAGGCGATGCTCCCCGAGCTGACGGACACGGCAGGGCATCCCGCTCCCGCTGAGCAACAGGTCCTGGACCAGGGCGAGGACGTCTTCGAGAACATCGCCCTGCTGGCCGTCGGTGCCCGCCGCCGTGAGTCCCTCGACGGGCTCGCTCTCGAGGCCTTCCGCGGCGGCAAGTCGGTCCGGAACAGCATCCTCGGCCCGGAGTGGGTGGGCCGACGTATCGGCGACAACGTAGCGAGGTCCCTTCGTGATCTCGGATGCGCCCTCGTCGACGACATGCTCGCCCAGTCCCGGCGGGTCGCGTTTCGCAAGGTGCAGTTCCAACACGGCCGCATGCAGGTGTTCTCCCGCCTGCACGAGCGCAACGACACCTTCACCGCGAACAGCCGGGAGGGCTCCGGGAACGTGGGCCTGCGCGTCGAGCAACTGGCCGGGCTCGCCATGCAGCTCGGTCTCACCGACGACACCGTCACCGACCTCGGGTGTGACCTCCTGGAGCTGCCCCGATGACGACGATCGAGCACACCGCCTTCGCCTCCCCGCTGACCCTGCTCAGCCAGTGGCAGGACCGCCCGGAGGGAGATCCGCTCCGCGAGTTCCTCGTGCTCGGGTACACGGCGGACCTGGCGTTCCTCGAGCGGTTCGCAGTGTCCAAGGCGCGCCAGATGGGGGCGCGGGTGACCGTCCTGTCCGACGCGGACCAGCAGATTCACGACCCGATCGACGTCCGCTTCGCGGGCCACGTCTACCAGTACGGTGCCGCGACGATTCCCGGAGCGTTCCACCCGAAGCTCGCAATCCTCGTCGGGGAAGAGGATGTATGGGTGGCCATCGGTTCGGGCAACCCGACCATGTCGGGGTGGGGCCACAATCACGAGCTGTGGTGCGTCCTGCGCGGTCGCCGCGACCGTGGGCTCCGCGTGCAGGGTGAGCTGGCGTCCTGGCTGCAGGACCTTCCACGCCACGTCGCCATGCCCGGCTGGATCGCCGAGACGCTCTCGGACATCGGAGCCGCTCTACGGCCGACGGAGATCGACGACAGCCGCCCGGACGTCCGGCTGCTCCACAACCTGCAGGTGCCGATGGTCGACGCACTGCCGACGGAGGCGGCCGAGGTGAATCTGGCTGCCCCCTTCATCGATCCCTCCGGAGCAGCGGTCCGCGCAGTCCTCGATCGGGCCCGTCCCACCCGAGTTCGCGTCGCACTCCAGAGCGAGCTGTCGTCCTTCGTCCCCAGCACTCTCCTTGCGGCTGCCAGTCGCACCACGGCGGAGTTCCGTGAGGTGGACGACGAGCGCACGATGCACGGCAAGTTGATCGAGCACGTCGACCGGGACGGCCGTGTGCATGTCGTGGTCGGCAGCGCGAACGTGACCACTCCGGCGCTACTCAGGACTGTCCGAGAAGGCGGAAACTGCGAGCTCGCCATCGCCGCGTCGGTGGAACGCAGCCTGCTGCCCGACGCCCGGCCCGTCTCGGCCGAGGTGGTCGCTCAGTGGCCGTCGACGGCGCCGTCGGAGCGGGAGCAGCCGTCGCCGGCCCTGCGTCTGCTCGGCGCCCGCCGGCTGGACCGGACGATCGAGGTGACCGTCGTCAGCGGCATCGATGCCACGGTCACCGTCGAGCTTTCGCCGGACGGAGCTCCGGGTTCTTGGCAGCCGCGTGGCGTGTTCGCTGCGGCCCGGGCCTCGGCCGCAGTGCACTGGACCGTCGACTCGCCTGAACCGGCGGGCGCCGCCATCCGACTCGTCGCGACCCTCGGGGAGACCGTTGTCGAGTCCGTGCCGGCCTTCGTGACCGATCCCCATCGGTGCCGACCGCGAACGGACTTCGGCAAGGAGCCACGGCTTCGCGCGGCGTACGAGCTCGATGAGCTCATCGGGGACTCCGAGGTGATGGCGCGCTTCAGCAAGGACCTTCTCAACCTGCTGAAACTGTCGGCTGAGCAGCGTGCGTCCACGGCGACTCTGCGAGCGCCCGCAGCGGGCACGGCCGAGGTGCAGGCGGGGAAGGACGCATGGACGGAGTTCCTCGACCATGCGACCCACTCGATGGGCGCCGGGCTGGTCGAGCTGGCGTTCCCGGGCGCACTGCCTTCCCCGGTGAGCACCGTCGAGGCCAGTGAGTGGGCGGTGGGCGCGGTCGACGACGAGACCGAGCTCGCCGAGGACGAGACGGAGAGCGACATCGAGCTGCTCGACGTCGAACTCGGCCGGGAGGCTCGCCGGGTTCCACCCGAGGCTCGGGCGCGGTACCGCGCGTGGATACACCGGTGGGTCAGGTCGATCTCACCGGGCCCCTCGACGGCTCTGCCCACCCTTCCGCTGCGGATGACGGTGGCCGCCCTCTTCCTGGAGCTTCTTGCCGCCGGGATCTGGGGAGCCGACGAGTCGTGGCGAGACGATCTTGCCGACGTGGTCCGCTCGCTCGTCGAGGACCGGGCCGAGATCGACGACAGCCCGGAACAGTCGTACGCCTACCTCGGTGCGCTCGTGGCGGTGTGTCTTGCGGTGCTCGGGCAGGATGCCCGAGTCCACGGTGGTCGACCCGCCGACATCGTGCTGACGAGAGCATGGGAGCCCGCGCACGACGTTGCGACCTTGACCGAGGACGTCGTGCTCGAGGCCGTTCTCCTGCGGTCCAGCGAGATCGGCGCGCGGCTTGCGGGTCGTGCCGAGGTACTGGCCACCGTGGAACTCGCGCGGCGGGCGACCGCCGATCCGAAGGCGGAGGTCAAGGCAGGCCTCGCCGCGGCGGGGCTGGACCTCGAAGAGCAGCACGGGGCCTGGGTCGCACAGGGCACCTTCAAGAACCCGATGCGTCCGGCGGCGCAGCTAGCGACCGAGCTCTACGACGGTGCGCCGTTGACCTGCGTCGCGACGAACGGCGCCCGCTCGGTGACGATGGTGCGGGCCGAGGGTGCGGTGGCCATGCTCGACTCTGCGATCGGGAAATGGCGCGTCTACGCGATGCGACGTCCGAGTACCCCGCTCTCCGTCTTCGGACAGGGCGAAGGGGTACCCCCAACCAAGCAGGTCCTCGCTGCGCGTCCGATCCCACCGGCGGTGGCATCCCTTGCGGGACAAGCGGATCTCGACGCGGTGCTCGCGAAGTACGGCCCGAAGGGGCGCCCACCGGCAAAGGATGCTGCGTGGACCGACTGGGACTGGTGACCAGGCCCAAACAGTTCAACGGTCTACTCCAAATAGATGATCTGCTGCGCGATTCGTCGCATTCGCACCTGCGGTGGCGATGTCACGACGACTGGACAATGGCGGCGGGGGAGTGACGTGGAGCAGTTCGTTCGTTCCGGCGGTGACGTGGCTCGGACCTTCGGGTATCACCCGCTCTCAACCGACCTTCCCGCGCTCCTCCACGCTTCGCCGTTCTCCAGGCTCGTCGTGGTGGGCGGCGGAGTTCCGGACGTCACGTCCTCGGTCGCGCAGATCCGTACCGCCCCGACGGTGGAACTGCCCAACGGCGTGTACTGGTTCTCCGGGATAGAGTCGCCGGTCGCAATGGTGGTCGACGGCGGACTAGCCACGGAGGACGGGTCTGCGATCGCTGTCGACGATCTGACGCAGGATGCGCCGCTCATGAGTGCCTACGAATGGGCCGAACACCTATGGGATGAGGGGCACGCCGTGCCGCGGCCCCGGTTCGGGATCGGCGAGAGCGTCGTCACCCGCTCCGACGGCAAGGACTCCGAGATCAAGTCCCGGAGATTCGTTGCCGGCGTGTGGCGCTACGAGGTGCGGCTCGACGGCCGTTCGCAGCGCTTCACGGAGTCGGCGCTGGAGTCTGCGCCCGAGTTCGGTGGCCCGGCGGAGTGGGTTCGATCGGCTCCGGCCGCCATCGACCGCTTCGGCGCGACTCTCACCCGGGGCAAGCTCGCGGCCTCGCTGACGGACACGGTCTTCTCGTTCCGGGCGACCCGGACCGTCTTCCGCCCGTATCAGTTCAAGCCCGTTCTCCGGCTGCTGCACACCGGAGCCACCCGGATCCTCATCGCGGACGAGGTGGGCCTGGGCAAGACCATCGAGGCGGGTCTCATCTGGACGGAGCTGGAGGCTCGGCGGGCGGCCGACCGCGTACTGATCATCTCGCCGTCGTCGCTGGTGGGGAAGTGGCAGCACGAGATGGAGGAGCGCTTCACCTTCGAGCTGGAGGAGCTCGACACCAAGGGCCTGGCGCGGTTCCTCGAGCAGCATCGGCAGGACCGGCTGCCTAAGCGCTTCCGATACATCACAAGCCTCGAGCGTCTGCGGAAGTGGGGTGGGCTCGAGGAGTTCGACGACGCCCCGCCGCAACTGGACCTGATCGTCGTCGACGAGGCACACCAGATGCGCAACCCCGGCACCAAGAGCCACGAGCTCGGTGTGCGGCTGAACGACTGGGCAGACGCCCGCGTGTTCCTCACCGCGACGCCGGTCAACCTCGGCTACCACGATCTGGCGAGCATGCTCGAGCTGCTGGCACCCGAGGACTTCGACGACCCCCACGTGTTGGAGCTGCGGCTGGAGCCCAATGCGGTCCTGCACCGCATCGAGAGCCTGCTCCTCAACCGGACCGCGAACGGCGCCGAGCGGCTCGCGGTCCTCGACGACCTCAAGGACATGACCTTCGGCTCTGCGCTGATGAGCAGGCCGGACTACAAGGTGCTCAGGGAGCTCGTCGGCCAGGACATCCTGGATCCGGCTCAAGTCGTCGAGGCGCGCCGCATCCTCGCGGACCTGAACGCCCTGTCCTCTGCGGTCACCCGCACCCGGAAGGCGGAGATCGACGACGCCAAGGCTCTCCGTGACCCGCACACCGAGCGGGTCGTCTGGACCGACGCCGAGCGTGACTTCTACAGCGAGTACCTGAACTGGTGCCGTCGGCGTGCGGAGGCGGTGAACATGCCTCTGCATTTCGCGATGCAGATGCCGCTTCGGCTGGCCAGTGCCTGTCTCCCCGCCGCCCGCGCCGCCGTCCTCGGTCACACCGAGCAGTGGGCACCGCAGGACGAGGACGATCCCGCCGCCGCCAGCGCCGCCTCGACGGTGCCGCCCCACAGCGACCTGCTCGCGGCGGCGAAAGCCCTGCCGAGCGGAGTCGACTCCAAGTTCGACGTGCTGCTGCCGATCCTCAAGGACCTGATCCGGCAGGGCAAGCAGACGCTGCTGTTCACGTTCTCCCGGCCGACGCTCACCTATCTCAGGAACCGCCTCTCGGGCGAGGCCCGTGTCGCGGTCCTGCACGGCGGTGTTCCACGGGAGGAGCGGCGGCGCGTCATGACGCAGTTCCGCAAGGGCGAGTTCGACGTCGTGCTCGCCAACCGCGTGGCCAGTGAGGGCCTCGACTTCGAGTTCTGCTCGACAGTGATCAACTATGACCTGCCCTGGAACCCCATGGAGGTCGAGCAGAGGATCGGCCGGATCGACAGGATCGGACAGCGCGAGCAGAAGATCCGGATCGTCAACTTCTACAACGAGGACACCATCGACGAGAAGATCCTCACGCGCGTGCTCGAGCGCATCGGCGTCTTCACCCGCGCCATCGGCGCGTTGGAGCCGATCATCCAGTCCGAGCTCTCCTCGCTTCGCGAAGCGGTCTACAGCTTCGACCTCGACGTCGCGCAGCGTGAGGCGAAGGCGGACCAGGTGATGACCGCCATCGCCGCCAAGAAGGCCGAGGCCGAACGGCTGGCAGGCGCCGCGGCAGATCTACTTGTCAGCAACGACGTCGACGTCACCGGGCTCGAGCGTGAGCTCGTGCGGGCCGGCCGCTATGTCGGTCAGAAGGAGCTGGCGCACCTCCTGCACGACTGGGCGGACACGGCTGGGGCTCCTGGCATCACCCGTGCCGACGACGTGCACGTCACCCTGCGGGGGAACGCGGCGATGGGCGACCAACTCCAGGACGTGGCCCGCCGGGGCGACCGCCTGCAGACCGAAGTCGTCGAACTCGCGCGAGCGCTGCGTGACGAGGCCGACCTGCCGCTCGCTCTCGACCAGGAGGACGCGCGCACCACGGGGGGAGCGCTGCTCACCGCGACCCACCCGCTCGTCCTCGCCGCGGTGTCGGTGCCCGGCCACAGGCAGGCCCGCTTCGCGCAGGTTCGCGTTCACGATCCGGACGGCGTCGCCGAGCCCGGCCGGTACGCGGTCGTTCTCGCCCGCGTCGAGGGCGGCGGCGAACGCGCAGTTCGAGAGCTCTGGGGCGCTGCAGTTGACCTGAACGGACGCGAGGCTCCGACAGCTGTGCCCCACGCCCTCCTCGCGGCCCTGGCCCGGGGGGAGCTGAGGGAGGCCGACGGCCCGGCCGATGCCGGACAGCTCGTCGGGCCGATCTCGCGGGCGACCGACCTGCTCGACGAGCGGCAGTGGGACGAGGAGCAGCGACGGTCCGCTGAAGGCGCTGCCCTCGCCGACAGCCGACGGCTGAGCCTCGAGGAGCAGCTTCGCCGCAAGGAGGGCGTGATCGAGCGCCGGATGCAGACCGCCCGTGCCAATGGGCGCGGAGCGCTCCAGCTCTTCGAAGGGCAGAAACGCCGCGCTCGGGAGCGGCATCGAGAGGCGCTGCGCCTCCTCGAGGACAAGAAGTCGACGGAGCTGCGGATGGAGCACATCGCCGTCTGCTACCTGGAGGTCGCGCGATGAAGCACGGTGCCGAGCGTGCCATCGCCGACGAGCGCGCCGCCGACGAGCGGTACCGGATCGGTCTGCGACGAGAGGAGAGCCGCCGCGTTCCCGTCCACCAGGGATACGGCGATGCTCGACGGATTCCCTCGAAGGCAGCCCTGACCCCGGTGCCACCGCGCCGCGGTCTGCTCGGTCGCGTCGAGCTGGCCGAGCACACCGACTTCTTCGACGGCACGAACTTCTACATCGGCTCGCGCCCCCTCGATGCCGACGGCCTGATGGTGTTCAGCTGGGCGGCGCCGATCGCGAGCACGTTCTTCCAGAACCGCGGAACGCATGACCTGTGCCCACGGGTCACGGCACGTCGGACGCTGCTGCGCCGCGGCGGGCAGATCACCGACTACGTGGACGACGACGGGCCGGCGCCCCGGACCGCCGAGCCGTTCGCCGCCCGGAGGCTCTCGATTCCGAAGGCACCTGCGCGGCGGCCGCTTCCCGGTCGATCCATCCCTGAGCAGCGCTCCCTCAAGTCCGCCGCGCAGGCGCGAACCGATCGCCAGCCCGCCCAGCCTCAGCAGACAGCCTCGACGCTCCGCGCAGGACTTGCCGTGTTGGCCGCCATCGAGGCGCCGCGTGCCGAGCGGCTCACCAGCGTGCTGGCGACCCTGCAGCCAGACCAGTACACGCACGTCACGGCGGCTGCCGACGCGTCCGTCGTGATCCAGGGCCACCCCGGAACCGGGAAGACCGTCATCGCCGCGCATCGTGCCGCGTTCCTCGTCCATCGCGACAACGAACAGCGGTGCCGCAGTGTCCTGATCGTCGGGCCGACTGCGCACTACGTCCGGCACATCAGTGGTGTGATCGATGACCTCGTCGAGGAGGAGGGAAGCGTCGATTCCCTGGCCATCGAGGAGGTGCTGCTCGAGTTCCGCGGGCTCTCCGCTCAGATCGACGGGAGCCAGCCTGTCGTACTCCGTGACACCCACAGCGAACTCGCGGAATTCGCGGAGCAGGCCGCGCGCCTGCTCCGCGATGAGGGTGAGATCGGTCCGCGGGTGGCGCACGCCGACTGTGTGCGGCACGTATACGAGGCGCTTCGGCACAACAGAGTAGGTCGGGCACGCCTCACCCGCGATCGTGACTGGGCCAGGTACCTCCGTGAACTGCCGGAGTTCGAGCTCGCGAGCACTCAGCGCCGCTACCTGGGGTTGCTGGCGGCCTGTGGGGTGGCAGCGGCCGGAGCACCCCCGTACGCCTACGACCATGTGATCGTCGATGAGGCGCAAGATCTCACGGCTCTCGAGTGGGCCGTGTTGATGAGGATGAACCGCGGTTCCTGGACTCTGCTGGGTGACATCAACCAGCGTCGCTCTGACCTGAGCTGCCACAGCTGGTCCCGGGTCTCGACCGTGCTCGGGCGACCCCTCGCTGTCGAGACTCTCCGGTGTGGCTACCGAAGCACGGCCGCGATCATGCAGTTCGCCGGCAGGCTGCTGTCTCGAGAAGAGCAGACCGTGGAGTCACTCCAAACCGGAGGTGTCCCGCCGGCCATCCGGAAGGCGCGCCCGACGGAGCTCTATATACGGGTCTCCGCTGAGGTGTCGGCCGTGCTTTCTCGCCATCCGGAGGGGACCGCGGCCGTGATCAGCATGGCTCCACAGCAGGTCGTGCGTGCCCTCCGGATCGCCGGCTACCACGAGGACCCAGCCGACGACACCACGATGGTCCGAGATGGCGAGCGGGTGCGGGTGCTGGATCCGCAGGAGGCGCGCGGGCTGGAGTTCGACGCCGCGATCGTCGTCGAGCCGGGCAACTTCCCGCCGCGACTCGGCGGGCACGGGCTGCTCTACACCAGCCTGACCCGGGCGAACCGCGAACTCGTGATCATCCATTCCAACCCACTGCCCGCGGCATTGCGCAGGCCCGGCGGTGCGTCGACGACTCCGGCCGATCCCGCATGGAAAGCCGCGCGACGACAGCGCGGTGCCTGAAGCACGGAAAGCGCGGTCGCGCTCGGCGCACCGCACCGGGAGTCGGCAGTCGTGGGGCCGTCTGTCCGGCACCGGGCGCCGCGCTCCGGGGCGGGCTTCAAAGGATCGGTGCGGCAGGAGGCGAGGACGAGCCACTTCGCAGTTAGGTTGTGGGACGCGGATGACCTGCTGGACGAAGTCTTCCGGCACTACGACGCACTGGGGTCGGAGCTGCGCAGCCGACTTCCGCTGACCCGCGTCTGGGCGGTTGCGGCGGGCGATCTGCCATAGCCGGGCCGGTCTCGGAGGTTCTCGAGGACCCAGTCAGCTCCCTGTGTCTCGAACCGTGGCGAGGCGGACGTCCCGGTCATCGCTCACCGGAGCTCAGCCTCGGGTCGGATCCCCCTCGATCAACTTTCGGAGCTGCTGCAACGGGTGCTCGGCGGCGTCGGCCGTGGTGAGGCCGAGGAGGCCTACGGCGGTGTGGAGATCATCGAGGGCAGCGAGTGCCTCACCCTGGGGGTCGGACTCCACGAGAAACTGCTCGGACCACAGACGGTTGCCGTCCGCCGAGACCTGAGCGTGGAAGATCAGCTCCTCGACCTGGTCGCCCGGGACGCCCAGGCGGGCTCCCCAGGCCTCCAGCCGCTCGAGATAGACACCGTACTGGCGGGTGGACCGGGTCCCGGCGAGCCGCAGGTCGGCGTGCTGGGCGAGCCACCGACGCACCACCTCGTCGAGGACGGGAGCGTCCGGTCCTCGTGCCGGTCGCGAACGGCAGCCGTACAGAAGTAGATGTACTTCGTGCCGAACGCCGGGCCGAGGTAGGGCAGCGGAGTAGCGGCCATGGCAGCGAACGCTGCTTCTGGACCATCGTGAGCCGCCTTCGCGACGGTGCGGAGCCGTGGGCCGGCGGTGTCGCCGCTGTGGTCGAGGACGCGGCGGGTTCGCCAAGCTCCGTAGCCGACCGGGCCATAGCCCCAGATCATCGCGGTGACGAAGGCCGTGATCGCCTGGTCGTCGCTCTCGGACGCGGCTCGTGCCGCTGCCTCGGCCGCGTGGCGGTCCACGCTTGTCGTCCCGGGTAGCCGACCGGAGTCGATCCACTTCGCCCAGGTCGTCCAGCGCCACGAACTGGGCTGCTGGGATGGGCGGCCAGCCTGATCCCATTCGTGGAACGCGTGGCGGAGTGGCTGCGGAACGTCGTCGAGTTGAGTCATGGATCCCCCCGATCGAGGAGGCTAAGACGGTCACCGCCTTGCCACTCGGCGTGTCGCCCCTTGTCACCCGGAGGAATGACGACAAGGTGATGCGATGCCGCGACGGATGCGGGACCCGAGGTACAGGGCTGAGCAGTGGAAGCATCGCTACGCCGAGCACGTCGAGCCACTGAACCAGCTCGTCGACGAGCTGGGGGAGTCCGATCCGGACGCTCGTCCGCCCTACATCGCGCCGATGTACCGCGGCGTGCACGCTCGCGTTCTGGCTATCCTCCGCGACCCGGGGCCCAAGGCAGGCGGTGTCGCAGGATCCGGGTTCCTCTCCATCGAGAACGACGACCAGACGGCCGAGCGGCAGATGCAATTCTTCGCCGAGGCGGGGCTCGACCCGGCGGAGGTAGTGCCCTGGAACGCCTATCCCTGGTACATCAACGCCGCTCCGACGAAGGACCAGCTTCGGAGGGGGATCGAGCCGCTCCGCCGAGTCGTCGATCTGATGACGGACCTGCGTGTGGTGCTGCTCGCCGGGAAGGACGCGCAGGCCGCGTGGCGGCTGTTCACCGAGGTCCACGGCGCCACGGTGATGGCGAGGCGGATCCGGGCGGTGGAGACCTACCATCCGAGTCGCCAGGCGCTGCAGCATCCGGACCCGGCCGAGCGCGCTCGGCGCGAGGACCACATCCGCGCCGCACTGCGGCGGGTTGCGGCCCACGCCGGGACGTCTCCGCGCCCGGCGCCGTCGGCGGACGTCGCGGTCGAACGCGTTCCCGCCCGGACACATGTCCCGCTCGCTGTCCTCGTCGTGGACGTCGCGGCCCGGCCGGCGACCTTCGCGACGGCGGGAGAGCGTCCGTGGCGTGCGGCGGTCGCCGCGGCCGTCGGCAGCCGGGATGTGCCCGCCGGATCGCGCTTCGCCGTCGAGCTGGAGTTCCGGCTTCCGGCTCCGGCGACCCGCAACGACGGCTGGGACCTCGACAACCTGATCAAGCCGACGCTGGATGCTCTCGGGGGTGTGCTCGGGTGGCGGCGCTGGCAGGGGATGCCTCAGGCCGATGACGAGTGCGTGGACAGAATCGTCGCGTCGAAGCGAACGGCCGGTGCCGGCGAAATTCCCGGCGCAAGGATTCGGATCGTCCCGTTGTCGGGACCGAACGAGGGGGCTGACCGATCGAAAGGCTGACCGCGCTCCTCCAGCGTCTCGACGCGGAGCCGCTCTACCACGCGTCACGAGGCTCCAAAGAACTCTTCCACTCCGACATGCTCGCGTGGTTCGTAACGACGGACCCGCAGAATGCGATCGAGGTCTTCCGTCCCTGGCTGGTCAAGGCTGACGGAACCGCCGCACTCCGGGTGCGTAGGGAGTACCGCAAGCTCGACTTGGTTCTGGAGTTCCCGGGCTTCGCTCCGCTGGTGATCGAGAACAAGGCGTTCGCGCTCCCCGACGAGGCACAACTCGCCGGCTACTCCCGGGGGCCTATCGCGAAGCTCGATCCGCGCTCGTCGCTCGTGCTGCTCAGCCTCTCGAACCCCGGCTGGTCCGCGTACGAGGCCGAGGGGCGACAGTGGCGGTGGGTGTCCTATGACGAGCTGGGCGCGAGGCTCGCATCCATCCCGGTAGCCGCGGACTTCCGGTCTCAGGTCGTTCGTCACGAGGCCGACTTGCTCCGGCGTCTTCACGAGATCATCCGAGAAGTCGAGGTGCGCGACGGCGAGGAGTCGTTCGCGCTGGAGACCACCGTGCAGGCCCATCTCGACGAAGTCGGCCTCGGTGACGCAGTGGGGAAGTCACGCGCCCACCAGGTCATGGCGCGTGTCGGCAATGCCTTGGAGGTGGCCGGCGTTCCGTCACCGGGACGCCCACTCGAGATCGGGTTCACGAACAAGCGTCCCCTGCTGGCGGGTTTCTGGCAGGTCACCGAGGTCATGTGGGTGGGCTGGCAGCTCCAAGGTGGACAGTGGCGGCTGGCGATGATCCTGACATCGCCTCACCTGAAGGGCGTTGGTCGTCATCCGGACCGTGCCGCGGTCGCCCTCGACCACGAGCAGTGGTTCGACTTCACCGCTCTGACCTCGATCCTCGCGTCGCGGAGACGACGCTCCGGCCCAGGGCGAACGCCTCACTGACCGGCGGGTTCAACAAGTACGACCCTGACTTCGTCTACCGGTATCGCCGGGTTCCGAAGGAAATCACGGTGAATCAGGTCGTGGCGCTCGCCGTCGAGTTCTCGCGGCGGGCGGCGGAATGGACACCCGATCAGCGGTAAGCGCGCAGGAGCGCCCTGGCCGCCGAGGGTGTCGAACGCTTCGCTCGCACGCACGTGGCAAGCGGGCTGTCGCGAGGGCGGCCGACCATCTCGTACTCACTCGAACGAGTGACTGGCTCCGCGGGAGGCGCCGAGTAGCGGGACGATGCGCCGGACGTCGGTAGTGGTTACCCCGGAGGGCGTAGCGGTAACGGTGGGTGATCTTCTGGCGATGGGTGGATAGCGCACGAGGGGGATGGCTGATGCCGAACGGGTTCCGGGTGGGGAAGCGATGAGTGTGGAGACTGGACCGGCCGGGCCCGTTCGCTGATGGCACGGCTGCACGTTCTGGGGGACTGGCACGGGCCGGGCGAGGAGAAGGCCGCGCGGCGGCTGGCGGCCGAGCTGCCATCGTCGTGGGACGTAATCGCGGGCCGTCAGGTCCCGCACAACATGAGCGCCGTCGACCTCGATCTCGTCGTGGTGGGCGAGAACGGCGTGTACGTCTGCGAGGAGAAGGCGTGGGGGCCGCACGTCGTCGTCGGGGAGGTCGGGTGGTACTCCAATGGCGAGCACCGGCCGAATCCCGGCAACCAGGTCGTCCATGCCACGAAGGTCCTCGCCGGGCGGCTGCGCGAGAAGGTGGCCGGCTGGGCCGGCGCGCAGCGGCAGCTGCCGCGCGGTGTCCATCCCGTCGTCGGGCACATCGTGATGTCGCACGACGCGCTCCGGCTGGAGGGGGCGGCCGAGCTGGGTGCGAACGTCGTCGTCCGGCTGAAGGATGCGGCCTCGGTGCTGGTGGCGGAGGACGCGGCGCTCCCGCCGACGATGGCCCCGCTGCGTTCGTCGCTGATGAACTACCTGGTCGGTTTGCCACAGCGGCGGGACGCGGAGTTCCCACCCACGATCATGATGTACCACGTCCTGGGTAAGCCCTCGGTCCAGGGAAACACCCTGACCTTCCCGGCGCAGACTCCGGCCGGGCACCCGGTGATGCTCTACTGCGTCCCGGTCGCCGGCTCGGAGAACCCTGCTGAGGCGGCCCGCCTCGCGGTGCGGGACCACGATGCGCTCGACAGGCTCGCTGCGGCGCGCCGCACCTGGCGGGTCCAGCAGTGGTTCGACTGGGAGGGCTACCGGGTCACGCCGGTCATTGTCGCGTTGGACGCGTCGAGCCTGGGCAAGTTGGCAGCCGAGAAGCTCCCGCCGCACGTCGAGGGCCGGGTTCCCGAGCAGATCGGCGTGGCGGTCGTGCACGACGCGTTCACCGCGCTGGCCGAGGTGCACTCCGCCGGGATCCTCCATCGTG
Organism: Pseudonocardia pini; assembly: GCF_013870575.1. Lineage (GTDB taxonomy): Bacteria > Actinomycetota > Actinomycetes > Mycobacteriales > Pseudonocardiaceae > Pseudonocardia > Pseudonocardia pini. Next base: position 21,986 of record NZ_JACBXB010000002.1, on the reverse strand, counting down.
CCCTCCAGCTCCGAACTGTCGAGGTCACACCGGCGAACCGGGTTCGGTTCCGGGACTTCAGCCGCTCCAAGCTGCCCCGCACCCAGACCATCGCCCCGTCGCTCGACGAGGACCATCCCTCGGCGGCCTTCCAAGCACCCGGCACGCCGCTGGAGTTCCTGACCGCTCGTGACGACGTCTACAGCCTCGCGCTCTGCCTCACACAATGGTTGCGCGGCGACCCGTCGGACCAGCCGGACCATGCCGAGGCTCGCGAGTGGGTGCAGTCCTATCCCGCCGTCGGGGCGCTGTTGGCTCGCTGTCTGTCGCCGCGCTACGACGACCGTCCGGATGCCGCCGAGGCTGCCGATGCAACGGCACCCCAGCCGATGCCGATGCCGAAGCCGATCCCGCCACCCGTCACGCCGCCGGTGAGCCCCGCGCTCCTCGAGCCGGGGGCGCTGCTTGCTGCGCGGTATCGAATCGACCGCAAGCTCGGCGAGGGCGCGTGGGCGGTCACCTGGCTGGCTTTCGACGAGAAGCTCGGGGAGCCGCGCACGCTCAAGCACATGCGGCCCGGTCGCGTCGACTACGCGCAGGTCCTCGACGAGTATCGCCATGGCAACGCGTTGCGCAGCTCGCGGTGCGCTCGGCCGTACGACGTGCTCGACGCGCCCGAACCCGGCGTCCTGGTCCAGGAGTACATCCCCGGCCAGACGCTGGTGGAACTCACGGCGGGGCGCGACCTCGACGCGGAGCAGTTCCGTCGCATCGCCGTGGACGTTCTGCGCGGGCTCGCCGACGCTCACGAGCAACTCGTCTACCACCGCGACGTGAGCCCGACGAACATCATCGTGCGGGACGACGGCAGTGCTGCGCTCATCGACTTCGGCCTGGCCGCGAAGGCCGACGCTGCGCAGTCGGCGGTCGGATCGCCGCCGTTCACCGCCCCGGAGGTATGGGCACGGCGGCACTGGACGCCGGCGGCGGACATCTACAGCGCCTGCGCGTCTCTGCTGCGGGTCATGCTGGGGCGGTACCCGTACTCCGGCCCGGGTGTGGAGGAGCGAGAGGTCCTCGTCCCGCCCACCGAGGCGCACTTCGCCCGCTTCGGCCGGGCCCTCCTCACCGCGTTGTACGAGGGCGTCGCGGCCGATCCGGGCACACGGCCTCAGGACGCCGCGACCTACGCGGACCGGATCCTGCGCGCCCGCGACACGTCCGTCCGGAGTGGACGTCCGGTCGTGAACCCGACCGTCGCCGCACTCCGTGGGTTGTACCGGCGCAGCGGGATCGGGAACGCCGGAAACCGCGGGATGGACGACGACTTCGCCCGTAGCACCTACGCGCAGACGCTGCTTGACACGGCACTGCTACCGGCTGTCGTCGGGGGCGAACTGGATGTCGTCGTGCTCAGCGGGAATCCGGGGGACGGCAAGACGTCGTTCCTCGTGCAGGTCGGGGTGGCACTCGACCGTCGCGGTGCCACCACCAGACGCTCGGACGCGGCGGGATGGACCAAGGAGCTAGACGGACGCACCTTCAGTGCTGTCTACGACGCCTCCGAGTCGCACGGCGAGCTCAGCTCGGACGATCTGATCCACGCCGCGCTCACCCCGTCCGGTGGTTATGCGCACACGGCCCTGCTCGCGGCCAACGACGGCCGGATCGCCCAGTTCCTCACCGACTTCGGTGACCGCTACCAGGAGCTGGCCGAGGAGATCGACCGGCAGCGTGCAGGAGAGCCCGCCGAAGGACGAATCGTGCTGGTCGACCTGAAGCGCCGCGCGCTGGCGACCCCGGACCGGCGAGCCGCCGGGCTCGGTACCGACGTCCTTGCGCTGTTCACCGCGGACGAGCGATGGGAGGACTGCGAGAACTGCACCGCCCGGGACGTCTGTCCGATCCGGGACAACGCCGAACGGCTTCGCACCCCCGGTGCTCGTGAGGCGGTGTCCGAACTGCTCCTGACCAGCCATCTCCGACGGCGTCGGCGCGCCACGATGCGAGACGTCCGGTCGGCCTACGGGTGGCTGATCACCGGAGACCTCTCCTGTGAGGACGTGCACGCGGAGAATCGGTCGGGGCAGGACCCGCGTGCGGGATCCGGCCGCCGTGCCCCCGATCTGGCCTTCGCGGCGAACACCGGTGACTACCTCGTCGAGGAGTGGCGGGAGCTGGACCCGGCGCGGCAGGCGGCTCCCGCCGCCGCTCGCGCGGCCAGGTCGTCGAGGTCGCTGGTGCCCGACCTGGCCGCAGTCACGACGGAGTCGCTCGGCCGACTGAAGCGGTCGTTGTACTTCGGCGAGTGGACCGCTCCCGGCGGCCGCGCCGAGGTGCGGAGCTACCGGTACTACGAGGAGTACCTCGAGGCGCTGGACAAGCCGGGGTCCGCGCTGCCGCGGGTGCTCCTCGGGCTGTCCCGGATCCTGGCCTTCCCGCGCTTCGAGGGGGAGGGGCTCGGCCTGCGCGACCGCACCTACGACGATCCGGCGGTGCGCGCGATCGTCGTGGTCAAGGAGCTTCCGGCGTCGACCTTCGAGCTGGCCGCGGTGGGGTCGGGTTCGGGCTACATCGAGTCTTTCGCCGACCGCCTGGAGCTGCGGCACGCGCGCGGCCAGCGACTGGCGATCGCTCTCGATGCCGCAGAGCTCATCCTGCGCGCAGCCGACGGCGAGGTCCTCGGCGACACCGCCTCCGCGGCGCTGCGTCAGGAGATCGAGGGGTTCGGGCAGCGGCTACGGCTGGAGCCTGCGCGGTCGGTTCTCGTCGTCGACGGGGCCGGGAACAGGCTGACCGCGGAGGCGGTCGACGGCCGGATCATCGGGAGGCGACAGTGACGATCAGCCTGCCCAAGGCGCTGCGGACGTACCAGTACCGGCCGCTGACGGTGTTCTCCCTGCTCGACGTGGACACAGATCGGGTACTTCCTCGCCTTCTCGAACTCTGTGTGAAAGGCGGCCGCTCCAGCCCGCCGACAACCGACGCCGAGGATTTCGCGGGTTATCGGGACCAGATGCTGGCGTCGGGTGCCGTCGTCGGGTTCGACGAGAAGGCGGACCGGGTGCTGCTTGACGGCTGGCTGCGGTCGTGCGTGGTGGAGATGGGGACGGTGGGCCTCAGTCGAAAGGGCGAGCAGATGCTCGCTGCCGCTCCGTTGAGCCTCGCCTCCTATCGGGCGGGCCTACCCACCCAGCGAGCGCGACACCGGGGAGTCGACGACGTCGTATACAGGCTCCTCGTGGAGGATCTGGAGCGCCGAGGCGCCGGCAACCCACGGGCAACCCTCCGCGAGACCATCGCCCGTGCCACGGGGAAGGGGCTCACTCTGGGCCCGGAGCCGCGATGGGATCCGCAGCTGATGAATGCCGACCAGCTCGACATCGGCGCGCTGCTGGAGTTCCGCTTCGTCCAGGGCATCGAGATGGGGGACGCCCGCCCCGTTGTGGGTGGTGTGTTCCCGAGTCCGCTCCCCGGAGTCGCAGCCGATCTCGGAGCGACGCTGCTCGCGCACGTGGAGTGCTACGGGGACCGGCTGCCGACCCCCGCGTTGATGTCGACGTTCTCCGCTCTTCTCGCGGTGGGACTCTTCACCTACACCTTGCGCACCGACCGCGTGGCTCGAGAGCTGATTCTCGCCGGCGAGCGGCCGGCGGACATGGCGGAGTCCGCTCCGGCGTCGGGCCTGGAGCTCTACTGCGACTTCACCGGTGATCTCGGCTCGGAGTCGGACCGGATGTCCCGCCGCTGCATCGAGCGTGACCTCGACCGGGTTCGACAGGCCTTCCGCGACCGCATGACCTTCGTCGTCGTCGAGAACGCCCTGTCGCGCGTCCCGGAGGAGATGCAGCGGATCCGCGCGCTCCCGCGCCCAGACGAGTTGGTCGCGCTTGCAGCGCTGAAGGGGCATCGAAGGGTCGAGAGCTTCGCGGGAGCTCGGCTCGACGATCTCATCGACGGGGCCTCCGAGGAGGGCGCCACCGAGGCGGAGATCGAGTTCCTGCGCCGGATCCAGGCGTCCGACAGCTCCGAGCTGGACAAGCTTCTCGACGTCCTGGACTACGTGAACCAGTCGAAGGCGACGAAGAACTCCGTGGACTGGTACGCCAGTGTCGGCGGGATCAAGAAGCCCTACGGGATCCTTCAGGGAAGCAAGCCGCACCGCCGCAGTTGGCGTTACGCCCCGAGTGACGAGCTCCTGCAGGCGCTCCTACTGGCGGTCTTCGTCGACTCGGACACCCGAGTCGTGAGCTCCCGACTGTCTCTGCGCGCCGTCCTCGACCTCCTCCACGAGCGGTTCGGCATTCTCATCGATCGGCCGCCCGCCTTCCTCGACGGCGCCGAGGCCCGTGCCGCCGCGGACGCCAACCTGGAGGCCTTCAAGGTCCGCCTGCAGCTGCTCGGCTGCTTCGACAGCCTCTCCGACGACTTCTCCGTGCAGGTCGTCCACCATCCCCTCGGAGCCGCCTGATGCCGGTGACGTTCCCGCCGCTGCCCACCCTCGTCGTCGAGAAGATCGCCGAGCAGCTCGTCGAGCAGACGGACGCCCATGCACCGGGCCACTGCATGCGGATCGACTCGATCCGCTCCGATGACGCACCGCTGCTCGTCCGTGCGGTGCAGGTCGCCCTGCCGAACGACGTCGCCGACGTCCATGTGCTCGCCGACGACCCCGCCACCGCCGACGGGCAGGTGGTGATCGCCGCGGAGCGCGCGGTCGAGTTGCGGAACCGCAAGGAGCGCCAGCTCCTCTTGATGGTGCCCGTCGGATCGGGCTCCGCCGCGAGCTCGCTGGACAACAGCTTCGAGCGCACCGACCTCTCCGGGCTGCTGCGCGCCGCGGCCGACGCGTTGGTGCAGGACCTCGACGACGACCTTCGCCGTGCCGTCCAGCGGGTGGCGCGAGCACTGGGGCGGAACCGGCCGGTCGAGGCGTGGGCGCGGTACGTGGCCGCGATCTCCGCCGACCCGGAGTGGACAACGTTGGGCCGCATGCTCCCTGAAGTGGGACTCATCCCCGACCTGGGCGGTGACGATCTGAGCGAGCGGCTCGACCGCAACGCCCGGTGCGTCAAGGAGATCTCCCGGCCGCTGCGGGCCGTCGCCTCGGTCGCCGACCGGATCACAGCTGCCGGACTGCAGGCGGGCGCCGTCCGCGACCGGATCGCCCGCTACCTCGGCCGCCCGGACGTCGACCTGTCCAATGCGCACGCCTGGGCGGCCGGTCTCGTCGACGAACAGCTGACCTTCGACTGTTGGCCGCTGGCGATTCAGCAGTCGGTGCCGATCCACACGGTGACCGTCGTGCCGTTCCTCAAGGAGGACGGCCTGCTCCGGGTGGGTACCAAGCTGAAGCAGGACGGCCCGGGCACGCTCCCGTACGCCGAGATCGGCGAGTCGACCCCCGCCTCGGTCACGGTGACCTGGAAGACGGACCCGGACAAGTCCGACGAGGTCCATCGCTGGCTCGTCGAAGCGCTGCCCCCGGAGGACCTCCGCGAAGCGGACGCCGAGCCCGTCGCGCGGACCACGGTGAAGGGGGACAAGCGCCGGGCGACCGTCAAGATCGAACTCGACGAGGACGACCTCGCCGGGGCGGCTCTGCTGTATCTCCGGGTCACCGGCCTCGACGCCGACGGCCAGCCGGTCCTGCTCACCGACCGCTCCGAGGCCGTCGCGGACGGCGAGCAGTTCGCCCTGCGGTGGGAGGCGGAGGTGCTCAGCACCAGCGGACGCCGTTCGACCGCGCTCTCCCTAGCCCAGGCTCGGCTCGACGCCGCGCTCGACGGGCAGAACGACCTCTCCGAGGATGCCCCGAGCTGGAGCGGCGGAGGCTTCTCGCTGCGTCTCGGCGGCCGCCGCACCGTGCTGCTCGGGCTCAGTCCCGTGCTCGTGGACCTGCAGCGCAGGGCGTTCGCGGAGCAGGGTCGCCGGACACTGTGGACCACCGAGGGCAGGCAGGGGGAGTTGCTGGACCAGCGGGACATCGAGGGCCACGCCCTCGCTCTCCCGCCGACGCTCGCCGAGCGCCGCCGCAAGCTCTTCGCGACGCTGGCCGCTCGCGCGCCCCGCGACGTCGTCGAGACCCTCGACTGGGACGAGGGACTGCGCGAGGAGGTCGCCGCCTACTGCCAGACCTATCGGCGGGCCCTGGACGCGGTGGCGGACGACGAGACCCGGTTCGCGTTGCTGACCATGGACACGGTGTCGATCAGCATCGACACGGCTGGGCACCTCCCCATCGCCGCCGTCGCCGTCCTGCCGCTGCACCCCATGCGACTGGCGTGGTTCGCCGAGCACGATGCGGTCCTGCGCTCCTGGGCTCGCGAAATGATCGACGCCGGGATGCCCAAGGCGCGACGGAAGCTGTCTGTCGACTCGCGCCTCGCCGCCCGGATCACCCCCGCGAACCTGCCGTACACGGTGCTCGCGGTCGAGGGCTCGCCGCTGGTCTACCTCCGCGAGGCGACGCTCGGCACCGGCCTGTACCTCGACCCGGGCGAAGCGGAGCCCGGTGCCGCCGTCCAGGCAGTGTTCGACATGGTCGGGCTGGACCGCCGTGACGTCCCGCCGGACCTGCCACCGTCCGTCGTCGCGGAGCGCATCGAGGCGTACCGCACCGTGCATCCGGGTCAGGACTCGGTGCGGATGCTCGCCTACAACCCGGGCTCCGGTGAGCTCGTCGCGCAGGCCCTCGCGGCGTCGGCACTCAAGCAGACGACCGATGACGACGACGTCGTCGCCCCGCCGCCGCGCGTCGAGGTGATCGCCTACAGCCGCAGGCCCTCGTTCACGGACCCCCTGGCTGCGCTCACCGATCTGCAGAAGCAGGTCGCCTCCCAGCAGGTCCGGGGTACTCGGAGCTACCTCACTCCGGCGCTCGGACTGAGCGTGCGGCCGCACCACGAGCTCTCCGAGCAGTCCGCCGCCGCACAGCTGAGCGTGGTGTCCGACCTCGCGCAGGTGTCAGCCTCCGGAGCCGAGCAGGCGCAGGACGTCGCCGCCTCGTTCCGCAACCTGTTGACGCCAGCCACGACGGTCCGGGTCGCCGACGGCAACGGGATCGCCTGGCGCACCGCCCCCGCCCTGCGCGCTCGGGGGCGGGACGGCGCGGCGGACGTCGTCGACTGCCACCGGGCCTACCAGCGCGCCTTGGCGACGCGGCTGGGCTTCCCAGGTGCAGGGATGGCGGTCACCGCGCGACTCGGCTCCGACGAGGTAGCCGCGCTGCACGCGGTCCATGAGCGTTCGGACTGGGTGCTCACCCTGGACCGCAACGTCGGAATCGACCTATTCGCCGAGGCGGTCGCGGCCGAGGGCCGGGAACGGCCGTACATCCTGGACTACGCGCCGGACTTCATCGAAGGCCTCGGCCCACGCCTCACCGTCACGACGAGCCATCGCGGCGAGGTGACCCGTCTGCTTGCCGACGCCATGACCGAGCTCGATCTGGCCACCGTGGACGACTCGATCCGCGACATCCTGGGCAACCTGCAGATCGTGTCGGGGCGGCTGGCCCTGCGGCTGGTGGGCAAGTCGAGTCTGGCCACCGAGGCGGTCAGCCTCGCCGCACTGGTCGCGTATCTGCGCCACCGCGGGGAACTCGACGACACGGTGATCGTGCCGGTCGACGCCCATCAGGAGATGTTCGGAGACGCCGGCGACGCAACCGGCTCGCGGCGCTGCGATCTCATCCTCGTCCGGGCGACGAGCCGCACCCTCCGCATGGAGTGCGTCGAGGTGAAGTCGAGGAAGGCGGCGGCCCTGCCTGCCGCGCTCGTCGACGACATCGTCGAGCAGGTCGACGCCACCCGCAGCATGTTGCTGGACACCTTCTTCCGCGCCGACCCACCCCGGATCGACGCCCAGCTCCAGCGCGCCCGGCTGGTCGGCATCCTGCGGCATCACGCGGACCGTGCACTGGCCACCGGCCTGCTCGACGACCGCCGCCGCGCCGACGCTGAGCGCATGTTCGAGAAGGTGGAGGACGGCTCGCTGGTGCCGGAGATCGGCAGGCGGGGGTATGTCGTGAGCCTGGGGGCCAAGGAGGTCTTCCCACGAGAGCATCGCGGAGTAAGCATCGAGGTGCTCACCGCCGAGCACCTCGCGCCGATCGGGCTGCGCGCGAGCCACAAGGCCCCGGTGGTCACCCCGGATGGCGACGTGCAGTCCGCGGCGGCGACGACAGCCGGGGCCGAGGGGACTATCGGGTCCTCCACGGCGGCTGAGAGAGGATCTGAGCGGTCGTTGCAGCAGGACCCGAGTCGGGGTCCCGCCCCTGAGGTCGCGGAGGCTCAGGAGCTGCGCGAGGCGCCAGCTCGGCCCTCGCCGCGGCCCCGTCCGTCCCCGCGACCGCGGTCGGCGATGCCGGTCGAGGTCCCTGGGACACAGCCGGACCATCGTGACGCCGCTGCGCCTCGCCCGGTGGCGCCGCCTGAGACCCCGGCAGCGGCGGTCGAGCCCGCGCTGCGTCCGGAGCCTCCGGTGCCCACCAGTTCCGAACCACCTTCCGTCGAGCTCCCTGCTGCCACATTGGGCGCCAGCAGTGTCGACCGGCGGGCCCCGCAACAGGTCGAGGTCGTCCTGGGGCAGGACGGGCACGGCGAACCGGCGCGCTGGCGGATCAGCACGGCAGGTAGCCCGCACATGTTCGTGCTCGGGATCCCCGGCCAGGGCAAGTCCGTGACGACCCGGCACGTGCTGAATTCGTTTGCGGCCCAAGGCCTCCCCGCACTCGTCCTCGACTTCCACGGCGACATGGCAGCGGAACCGGCCGGCGGCGCCGCGGTGCTCGACGCCTCCGAAGGCCTCGCCATCCGGCCCTTCGAGATGCGGGACGACAACCACCGCCGCTCGGCCCAGGCCGCGTGGGAGCTGTCCGAGGTGATCGCCTACGTCTGCGGGATGGGGGAAATCCAGCGCAACGGCGTCTACGAGGGTGCACGGGAGCTCTACGAGCGCCACGGCTTCGGCTCCGCAGGTGGACCGACCGGCCTGCCCTCGATGACCGAGCTCGGCGAGATCATGTCCGAGTTGGAGGCGTCCGGGAGGAGCAAGAACACCGTCGCGCGACTCCGACCGCTGACGGACTTCGGCCTGTTCGTCGAGGACCAGGACTCCGGTCCGACCTTCGCCGACCTGCTTCGCCGCGGTCTCGTGCTCGACGTCCACGGGCTCATGGAACAGGTCCAGCTCGCGGCGGGAGCGTTCGTGCTCCGCAAGGTCTACCGGGAGATGTTCCGCTGGGGCGCCACCGGTCGCCTGCGCCTCGCCGTCGTCCTGGACGAGGCCCACCGCCTCGCCCGAGACGTCACCCTCCCCAAGATCATGAAGGAGGGACGGAAGTACGGCGTCGCGGTGGTCGTCGCCAGCCAGGGCGTGGACGACTTCCATAAGGACGTCCTCAGCAACGCCGGTACCAAGGTCTCGTTCCGCTGCAACTTCCCGCAGAGCAAGACTGTCGCGGGCTTCCTCCGAGGCCGCGAGGGACAGAACATGTCCGTGGCGCTGGAGAAGCTCGGCGTGGGGGAGGCCTACGTTTCCACGCCGGACCAGGCCGAGGCCAGGAAGGTATTCATGTCCCGCGAGTGACGATGCTCCTACCGGTGTGGGCGGCGCAGCTCAGTGAGCCGCGCCCGGATCGGTGAGGTCGGTCTCCCTCGAAGGTTCAGGGGCGGGTCGAGCGTGTCGAGGACTTGCTCCTCGAGTCGTCCGAGGTCGTCCGGGTCCGGGTAGGGCGCCGTGACGACGACGAGATGCGTGGACATCCACTCGGTCAGCGCTGTTTCGTCGATCTCGGGCGAGTCCGCGGCGTGCGCCAGGATCGCGCCGAGCGTCCGGCGGAAGGTCGAGAACTCGTGGCGGCCGCCGAGGTGCATCCCCGCGATGCGGGACCACAGGGTGTTGGTCGAGCGACGGCCACTCGGCCAACGAGTCGCTCCCGCGAGCCCTGCGTAGATCAGGCCCGCGGTCAGCGGGATGCCGAGCCCGGCGCTGAGATCGCCGGCTCCTTCCTCGTCGACCCACCAGCTGTAGAGACCGGGCACCTTGAGGTCGTCGCTGCCCTGGGCAAGGAAGGCCGCCGGGGCCAAAGCCCCGGAGGGATCAGCGAGGAACTCAGCGATACTCGGCTGTGGGGCGGTCGCCGCGACGGACGTGGACACGCCGTCCATCCGCGTCGCCTCGACACCCACCGCAGACGCGTACCAGCTCAGCCGTTGACCGACGCCGAGCCCCGCCAGCGGGAGCGTGATTGTGGCGCCCTTCGCCAGCAGCTGGTCGTGGATGGCGTCGACGTAGGTCGATCCGGCATGGACCTCGATCGTCTTCCCAGCCAGCGGGCCTGCGAGAAGGGCCAGTCGCTCGACGACCCAGGAACCCCATGCGGCCCGGTAGCTGCGGGGCGTGTCGGGGAGATACCGCTCGTACGGGGCGAGCCATTCGTCCGGCCCGACCAGGCCGTACTCGGCGGACAGAATGAACCACGGCGCTTGTTGCCGTTCGGCGTAGGCGCGCTGCTTGGTGAACAACGGTGAGGTGTAGAGGTCCTTTGCCGCGGCGGGTGTGGAGCGCTTGGCCTTCACGCAGGTCACGAGAATGAGGTCGGCCACGGGAATGACGGTAGTGCGCCTGCTGGCACGGCTATGACGCACTAGGGACAGGTCTGGGCGAGCGGGCTAGCTGAGCAGGCGCCTCAGGCTGTGCCGCCGCCTACTGGGACTCCGGCGATGGCTGGATCCGTCAGAACGACGGCGTGGCAGACCTCGGCCGTGACGCGGCCGGGTCGACTTGACGGGTCGAGTCGCGCGTCGAGGACGACGATGCCGTCGTCGGCGGGGTGCCATTGCAGTGTCTGGCCCCAGGGGACGACGAGCCGCACGCCACCCAACGGCGCGACCGCGGGATTCGTCAGCAGCTCATGAAACTCGGAGCGGCTGAGCGAAGGGTCGATGCCGCCGGCGCGGTCAAGGACGGTCTCGATCGGGCCGGTGTGTGCGTGCAGGGCCGAGACGACGCCGTCGACGAGCGGCTTGAGCAGCCCGATCAGGCGACCACGCCATCCTGCCGGCGGCGACACCGTCAGCCGTACCGCGAAAGCGGTAGGCGGGATGTCGCTGGTCGTGTGAGCGACCAGCGCCCCTCGCTTGGCCGCGAGCCACCATCGTCCGGCCTTCGGGTCGGCGAACAGGTCGGGCGGCGCGTCGAGGTCGAGCGACGCCAGACGGTCGCCTTCGTGCCAGAACCCCCAAGGGGCGGCCGCCGAGGAGAGGGCGTAGCGGTGGCCGTGGTTCCAGTCGTGGGGCGGGTTGGCGTAAGACCGCTCGAGGACGAGGCCGTTGCGCGCCGCGTCTCGAAGAGCGCCGGCGCCGAGGTTGTAGGTGAGGACGTTCTCGATGTCGACGCGGCTGGTGTCGTCTGACTCGTACACCGCATGGAGAACCTGGCCTGGTTCCGCCATGAGCGCACGACAGGCCTGGGCGAGGTCGCGTCGGAAGGCGAGCAGTCCGTCCCTCGGCTCGAAGGGGAGCCGGACGCGGGAGAACCCCTCGACAACGCGGCCGGGCTGGGGAGTGTGGACCACATAGTCCGGCTGGTCCTCTCGGACGGTCTGGCGGCGACCGACCTCGGGTGCGACGACCGAATCGACCAGAGCCGGGTCCATATACCGAGCGTGAACCGTGTCAGGCCAGGACCTCGGCGCCGCCAGCCGGGCCGCTTGGACGAGGTCGTCGAGCGTGCGGGCATCGAAGGTCGTGTCGTCGGTCAGGCATCGGCGGTAATGGGCGGCGGCGCTCGTGCAGGCGGTGTTGCCCATGGGGGAGAGCAGGACGAACCTGCCGCTGCCCCAGTCGTCCTTGGCGAGCGTCTGGAGGGCGAGCAGGTGGTCGAGCCAGATCTGCTGCAGGGGCAGCCGCATCAGCGCCGGGAGCGAGTCCTGATGGAAGACACCGTGCTCGGCTGCGAGCTTCGGGTACCTGCCGTCTGCGTCTTTCGCGGGGCTTCCGCTCAGGTCCTCGTGGTACTTGACCTCGATGCCCAGAAAGGAGCGGCCTCGGTCGCCGTCGCAGTCGACGAAGACGTCGAAGGCCGAGCGGTTGCCCGTGTAGCGCATGCTGCCGCGGCCCGGCGACCACTCGAAGCGAATCTCTCGAACCGTGCGAATGTCGGGCCACATCATCTGCAAGGTCTTCGTCGCGAGGTCGAGATCCTCGGCGAGGGGGCCAAAGAGGTTGAAGCAGAGCGGCTGGCTGGACAACAGGTCGACCCAGAGCCGGGGCCGGGACAGCGGCGCTCCCGACTCAGCCGACATCTCGACCGCCCGCTGTACCTGGTTCCGTGCTGACGGCGTCAGGTAGTTGCTCAGCGTGGGCGGTTCGGCGTCTGCCGGCTCGAGGCGAGATCCGAGGCGGCGGCCGTTGTGCTGGCCCGCGGGGAGCCCGTGCGCCTCGCGCCACAGCGACTGGTGCAGCCGTGCTCGTTGCTGCCAGGCGTTGTCACTGCTGACGAAGGCGTCGTGGGCGTGCAACGTCGCTCCCTCGATCACGCGCTCCGTACACCGCAGGTCGCGCTCAGCCCGTCGGAGGCGTCGGTCGGGCGTGGCTCCGTTCGCGGCCATGGCGCAGACGACGACTCGGCGCGGATTCGGACGGCGGGGAACTCTTCGGCGCGGATGGCTCGGTAGAGGGTGGAGGTTTCCACTCTCAGGAGCTCGGCGGCTTCGGGGACGGTGAGGAAGGTGCGGGTGCTCGGCATGGCCCGATCCTCGTTCGCTGCCGCTCACACCTCGTTCGCTCTCGTTCGCAAAGGTGGGGGTGGCATGCGGGAGGCGAGGATTTCGGCGGCTTTGCGGTCGGCGGCGGCGACCCAGGCTGCATAGACCTTCAGGGCCGTCGCGCCGCCTGCGCCGTTGCCGAGGCGGCCCGCGACGGTGCGGAGGTCGATGCCGGCGGTGAGGAGCTCGGTGGCGGAGAAGTGGCGGAGGGCGTGGAGGTGGGTGTCGATGCCGGCTCGTTCGGCCATCGACTTGTACCGCTGGGTGACGGCGTTGGGGGAGTAGGGCTCTCCGGGGTGCTGTGGCCGGAGAAGACGAAGGTCTTGTCGGTCAGGTGAAGGTCTTGTCGGTCAGGTGGGTGCCCAGCGCTTGCAGTCGTTCGGAGACCTGCTCGCGGTCTTCGCGGAGGAGCTCGCCGCGGCGGATGCCGGTGGTCATGACGAGCCAGATGAGGGTGCCCCAGTCGTCGTCCATCGCGAACGCTCGGTCGAGCAGGATGGCGGCTGGCGGGGTGTGGGTGGGTCCGGCTCGGGGACCTTGGGGCGGGGGATGCGGGTGCCGCGGGCGAGGTTGCTGTCCAGCCAGCTCCGGCGCACGGCGCTCTGCATGGTGCCGCTGGTGACCCAGTGCCTCTGACGGGCGGTGGACGCGGCGAACGGCTGGCAGACGTGGTCTCGACGGCCGCGACGGGGTGCAGCGCAGGCGGCAGCGTCGGAGGTCGGCGTAGAACTACTCCAGGACGCGGGGGCTGAGGTCGCGCAGCGGCAAGTCACCGAAGGTCGGGAGCAGGGTGAGGTCGAGCAGGCCGGGGTAGGCGCGGCGGGTGCTCTCCTCGAGCTCGGCGGCCCGCAGCCACTCGCCGGAGACGTCGCGCAGGGACACCGAGCTCTCGACGGTGCGGGAGACGTCCACGCGCCGCAGGAGGCGGGTCAGGTGCTTCTCGGCCCGCTTCCACGCCGCGGCGTCGGTGCCGTGGACGGTGGCGGTGAGCGTCGAGCGGCGGCCCGTGACGGGGGCGGTTGCGGCCGAGACCCGCACCTGCAGCGACCCGCCGCGGGCGCGGATGGTGCCGCGTCGGCGGGGGTCGGAGGGGGTGTTCGGCGGGCTCACGAACTCGAGAAGAGAAGAAGCTCGTTCGCGGGTTCGTGGCCGAAACTGTGGCCAAGCGGCCGCGGGTCGATCGTGAAACCCGCGTTTCCGCAGGTCAGGGTGGTGCCCCCGGTGAGATTCGAACTCACACTGGACGGATTTTGAGTCCGCTGCCTCTGCCGTTGGGCTACGGGGGCGCACCGGTGCCCAGGGTGTGTTCTCGCTCGCGTCGGGCGGGATCACACGGCCGGGGCAACCAGGGAGCAACCTTATCGCCGGTACTCTTGAACCTCGCGCTCGACCCGTCCCACTAAGGAGAACCTCCCGTGAGCCAGCCAGTGTCCGAGGACAAGACGACCGACGACGGTCCTGCCGTCGGCTGGCGTGTCCTCGTGGTGGAGGACGAGGCGCTGATCCGCCTCGACCTGACCGAGATGCTCGGGGAAGAGGGTTACCGGATCGCGGGCGAGGCCCCCGACGGTGAGGCGGCCATCGAGATGGCCCGCGACCTCAAGCCCGATCTCGTGATCATGGACGTCAAGATGCCCAAGAAGGACGGCATCGAGGCGGCCGCGACGATCGTCGACGAGAAGATCGCCCCCGTCGTGATGCTCACGGCGTTCAGCCAGCGCGACCTCATCGAGCGGGCGCGGGACGCCGGCGCGATGGCGTACCTGGTCAAGCCTTTCGCCCGGCACGAGCTGGTGCCCGCGATCGAGCTGGCGGTGTCCCGCTTCGCCGAGAAGCGCGCGCTGGAGGACGAGGTCGCCTCCCTCAACGACCGGTTCGAGACCCGCAAGGTGATCGACCGCGCCAAGGGCCTGCTGATGGCGAAGCAGAGCATGACCGAGCCCGAGGCGTTCCGGTGGATCCAGAGGACCGCCATGGACCGCCGCACCACGATGAAGGCGGTCGCCGAGGCCGTCATCGAGGGGCTGGCCCCGGCCAAGGGCTGACCGCCCGCCCGCACCACCGCGTCACCCACTCGGGGCCGCCTCTTTCGGGGCGGCCCCGAGTCGTGTCCGGAGCCGGAAACACCTGTTACTCAGCGGTAATGCCCCCGGGGCTGGTGCGACTTTGGCCACGTGTTAACGGCGTCTGCGCTGGTCAGCGGCTCGGCGCTTGATAACGATCTGATAACGTCGCACTGTAGGTCACTCTGTGGTGACGCTCCGCGATATCCGGTTGCGGTCTGGTAAAGCTGGCCGGTCTCGGGATGACGGCCCCCCTTCCGTTCCCCTAACGTCCGCGACGCTCACGAGCACTGATCGTGAACGAGGCGGGTCGTTTCGGGGGCCGCCCTAGACGTGGTTGGTACGGAAGGACACAACATGAGTCGGACGCGGAAGGTCGCCACGACCGCCGCACTGCTCGCCGGGGTGCTCGCGCTCTCCGCGTGCAGCACGAACCGCGAAGAGGCGTCGGGCGGCGGCGGAGGGACCTGCGACACCAGCAAGGGCACCCTCGTCATCGGCTTCATCGCCCCGCTCTCGGGCAGCCTGTCCGCCCTGGGCCTGGGCATGAAGAACTCCACCGACCTCGCGGTCAACCAGGCGAACCAGGCCTGCAAGGTGCCGGGCTACCGCCTGGCGCTGCAGGCCGAGGACGACCAGGGCACCGCGCAGATCGCGGGCCAGGCGGCCACCAAGCTGGCGTCGGACCCGAACGTGGTCGGTGTCGTCGGCACGCTGAACTCGTCGACCGCCCAGGCGGCGGCGCCGATCCTGGCGCAGAAGAAGATCGTCGAGATCTCGCCTGCGAACACCAACCCGGCGCTGACCCAGGGCGACAACTACGCCACCGCGCCGAACCGGCCGAACGCCACCTACTTCCGCACCGCGACCACGGACGCCATCCAGGGCCCGTTCGCCGCGCAGTTCCTGGTGCAGAAGCAGGGCAAGAAGAACATCGCCGTGATCGACGACGGCAAGACCTACGGCGCGGGTCTCGCGGCGCAGTTCGCCGCCGAGGCGCAGAAGCTGGGCGCCACGATCGTCACGCAGGCGAAGGTCGGCGAGAAGGACACCGACTTCTCCGGTGTCATCACGCAGGTCCGTGCGGCCAACCCGGACGCGGTCTACTACGGCGGCGAGTACCCGGTCGCCGGGCCGCTGTCGAAGCAGCTCGCCGACGCGGGCCTGAACATCCCGCTGATGGGCGGCGACGGCATCGTCGACGCCACCTACACGCAGCTCGGTGGCCGCGAGGGTGACTTCGCGACCAACGTCGGCGCCCCGCCGGAGCAGCTGCCCAGCGCGAAGGCCTTCATCGACGCGTACGCCGCCGCGGGCTACCCGGAGCCGTACAGCGCCTACGGTGCGCTGACCTACGACGCGGCGAACGTGATCATCGACGGGCTCTCGAAGGCGGTCGGCAACGGCACCTTCTCCGACGCCACCCGCGACGGACTGATCTCCGCGGTGCAGGCCACCAACCTGCAGGGTGCGACGGGCGCCATCTCGTTCGACCAGTTCGGTGACACCACCAACAAGCAGCTGACCGTCTACTCGGTCCAGGGCGGCTCCTTCAAGCCGCTGGAGACCGGGACCTACACGGCGAGCTGACCGGGCGGCCCCCTACAGGGGCGCTGCTGAAGCAAGTTCACGAACGGGGACGGGCCACCACACCCGTCCCCGTTCGTGCACGCGGGTGGAGGAGACCCCTCGGTTGTCCACGTTCCTGTCCCAGATCGCGAACGGGCTGATGTTCGGCTCGTTGATCGCCCTGATCGCCATCGGCTACACGATGGTCTACGGCATCATCACGCTGATCAACTTCGCCCACGGTGAGATCTTCATGGTCGGCGCCTACGGCGGCCTGGCCACGCTGACCTACTGGGTGCCCACGGCCGTCGTCGCGCAGTGGTACTTCGCGCTCCCGATCGCCCTGGTCGCGGGCGCACTGGTCGCCATGCTGGTCGCCATCGCCATGGAGCGCTTCGCCTACCGGCCGCTGCGCAACGCGCCCCGGCTGGCTCCCCTGATCACCGCGCTCGGGGTCTCGGTCGCCCTGCAGGAGGCCGTCCGGGTGTTCTATCCCGGCGCCACCGCGGCGATCCCGTTCCCGCCGCTGTTCCTCGACGGCGCGTTCGTCATCCCGATCGGCGACGGCGTGGTCATCCGCTACACCGGGGTGCTGCTGATCGTCGTCTCCCTCGCCCTCGCCTTCGCGCTGGAGCGGTTCGTCGAGCGGACCCGGCTCGGCCGCGCGATGCGGGCCACCTCGCAGGACCGCGACGTCGCGCGGCTGATGGGCATCGACCCGGACCGCGTGATCGTGCTGACCTTCGCCATCGGCGGCGCGCTCGCGGGGGTCGCGGGTGTGCTCTACGGCAGCTACCTCAACAACATCAACATCGACATGGGCTTCCAGAACGGCATCTTCGCCTTCACCGCGGCGGTGCTCGGCGGCATCGGGAACATCCGGGGCGCCGTCGTCGGGGGCCTGGTCATCGGCCTGGTCAGGGCGCTCGGCGGGCAGTACCTGCCGGGCGGCACGGCCTACGACTACGTCTGGATCTTCGTGGTCCTGATCATCGTCCTGGTCTTCCGGCCGCAAGGCTTCTTCGGCGAGTCCGAGCGGGTGCGCGCATGAGCACGACCATCGACCCGCCCGTGGCGACCACCGCACCCCCCGTGCAGCACACCGGCCGCTTCGGCGCCGTGCTGAACGCCGTGGCCCCGTTCGCCAAGATCGGCATGATCGTCGGCGGGGTGCTCTCGGTCCTCGGCGCCTTCCTGCCGTGGGTGACCTTCGTGCTCAACGAGGGCGCCTACCCGGAGCGCGCGTCGCTCAACATGTTCGTGGAGCCCTTCGGGGTCTCCGGCTTCCGGCTGCACATCACGCTGCTCGGCATCGCCGCGATCGTGATCGCGCTGCTCACGGTCCCGGCGAAGCACCGGATCGTGCGCGGGCTCGGGATCGGCGTGGCGGCCGTCGCGCTGCTCAACGGCATCTGGATCACCGTGGAGGGCGGCGGCCTCGGCGCGATCACCGCGGCGGACGGGACGATCGCGTTCGGCGCGATCGTGGCGCTGATCGGCGGCCTGGTCACCGTGCTGGCTGCGACGTCGGGTGGGCTCGAGGCCCGGCCGGAGTGGGAGTGGGAGCTCCCGTGGTGGGTCGAGTGGATCCTGCTGCTGGTGATCTTCGCGCTCGTCCTGCTGCTGGTCGCCGAGGTGCTGACCAGCGGTGGCCAGGGTGGCGTCGTCAACCCTTACGCGGGCGTGGTGTTCCTGTCCCTGCTGGCCGCGCTGTCCGGGGCGCTCAGCGCGCTGAGTGCCTCCGGGCTGCTCACCTGGGTCGGCGTGGTGTCCGAGCGGCACCGCGTGTTCAGCGTCGTGGTCCTGCTGCTGTGCGCGCTGGCGCTGCCGTTCACCGGCGCGGGCACCGAGTACTGGATGACGGTCGCGTCGAACATCGGCGTGTACGCCGCGACGGCGATCGGGCTGAACATCGTCGTCGGGCTCGCGGGCCTGCTGGACCTCGGGTACGTCGCCTTCCTCGGCATCGGGGCGTTCACGGCGGCCAACCTGTCCGGCGCCGCGGCCTCGGCCGTCGGCATCCACCTGCCGTTCCTGCTGGTCATGGTGATCTCCGCGGTCGTCGCGGGGATCTTCGGCGCCATCGTCGGCTCGCCGACGCTGCGGGTCCGCGGGGACTACCTCGCGATCGTCACGCTGGCCTTCGGTGAGATCTTCGTGCGCAGCGCGCAGAACAACATCGCAGGCCTGACGGGCGGCGCGAACGCCATCCCGAACATCCCGCCGGTGGGTGTGGGCGGCTTCCAGTTCAACGACTCGATCACCATCGGTGCGCTCCGGCTGCCGAGCGGCGTCATGTACTACGTGGCGATCGTGCTGCTGGTGGCGTTCGTGATGCTGGTGTTCGGCAACCTGAAGAACTCGCGCCTCGGCCGCGCCTGGATCGCCATCCGCGAGGACGAGGACGCCGCCTCCGCCATGGGCATCCGGACCGGGCCCATCAAGATCCTCGCGTTCCTCATCGGCGCGATGCTGGCCGGCCTCGCGGGCGCGTTCTTCGCCCACAAGACCGCCGTCGTCGCGTACGACTCCTTCCGCTTCCTCGAGTCGGTCACCCTGCTCGCCGCGGTCATCCTCGGCGGCATGGGGACCATCCCGGGCGCGGTGCTGGGCGCGTCGATCCTGTTCGTCCTGCCGGAGAAGCTGCGCGAGTTCGCGGACTACCGGCTGCTGCTGTTCGGCCTCGCCCTGATCCTGATCATGCGGTTCCGGCCGCAGGGCATCATCGCGGACAAGCACCGCAAGGCCGAGCTCGCCGACGACGATCCCGAGGACGTGGCCCGCGAGGGTCCCGGCGCCCTTCCGACGGAGGTGAAGTGACATGAGTGAGAGCACCGAACTGCCTCCGGAGCTCGAGGCGCCTCCCGAGGAGGTCAAGGCCGAGCTCGCCGACGACATGCACATCGCCACGGGCACCCGGGAGCCGATCCTGGAGGCCGCGGGCGTCACCATGCAGTTCGGCGGGCTCCGCGCGCTGAACGAGGTGACCATGTCGCTCAAGGAGGGCGAGGTCATCGGCCTGATCGGGCCGAACGGCGCGGGCAAGACCACCTTCTTCAACTGCCTGACGGGGCTGTACACGCCGACGTCGGGTGCGGTCACCCTGCGCGGCAAGCCGATGCCGCAGGACCCGAGCCGGGTCACCGAGGCGGGCGTGGCCCGGACGTTCCAGAACATCCGGCTGTTCCCGTCGATGACCGCGATGGAGAACGTCCTGGTCGGCAGGCACGTCCGGATGAAGCAGGGGCCGGTCTCCTCGCTGCTGCACGGGCCGCGGTTCCGGCGCAGCGAGGCCGAGGCGCGAGACCGCGCCGAGAAGCTGCTCGCCTTCGTCGGGCTCACGCGGTTCTCCGAGGAGCTGGCCCGCAACCTGCCCTACGGCGACCAACGCAGGCTGGAGATCGCCCGCGCGCTGGCCACGGACCCGTCGGTGCTGCTGCTCGACGAGCCCACGGCGGGCATGAACGCCCAGGAGACCGAGGCGACCCGGCAGCTGATCTTCGCGATCCGCGACCTGGGCGTGTCGGTGGTGGTCATCGAGCACGACACCAAGTTCATCTTCACGCTGTGCGACAGGGTGTTGGTCCTCGTCCAGGGTGAGCTGCTGGTCGAGGGCACGCCGGACGAGGTCCGCGGCGACCCGCGGGTCGTCGAGGCGTACCTGGGCGCCCCGCCCGAGGAGATCGAGGCGCAGCTGCACACCACGGAGGGTGAGTCCTGATGGCGTTCCTCGAGGTCCGCGACCTGGTGGTCGCCTACGGGGCGATCCAGGCCGTGCGCGGGGTGTCGTTCGACGTCGAGCAGGGCCAGATCGTGTCCCTCATCGGCTCGAACGGCGCGGGCAAGACCACCACGCTGAGGACGCTGTCCGGGCTGCTGCGGCCGGTGTCCGGCACCATCTCGTTCGACGGCGAGCAGATCCAGAAGCAGCCCGCGCACTCGATCCTGTCCCGCGGGATGGCGCACAGCCCCGAGGGCAGGCGGCTGTTCGCCCGGATGACGGTCGAGGAGAACCTCCGCCTCGGCGCGTACACCCGCAAGGACGAGGAGGGCATCGCCAAGGACATGCAGCGGGTCTACGACCTGTTCCCGGTGCTGGGGGAGCGGCGCGGCAACAAGGCCGGGCTGTTCTCCGGGGGCGAGCAGCAGATGCTCGCGATCGGCCGGGCGCTCATGTCGCGGCCGAAGCTGCTCATGCTCGACGAGCCCTCGATGGGCCTCTCGCCGATCATGACCCAGCTGATCTTCGACACCGTCAAGGAGCTGCGGTCCGAGGGCACCACGGTGCTGCTGGTCGAGCAGAACGCCCTTGCGGCGCTGGGCCTGTCCGACCGGGCGTACGTGATCGACCTGGGCCGCACCACCCTCTCGGGCACGGGCCACGAGCTGCTCGCGGACCCGCGCGTGCAGGAGGCCTACCTCGGCGAGGGCGTCGGGGCCGAGTAACGACCCACGAGCGGCACTCCCGTGCGGACCCACCGCACGGGAGTGCCGCTACGTCCTGGGGCGGCTGTCCCGGTGCAGGCACGTGAGCCGCGCCGTGCAGGTGCGGCGGCCCTGGTCGTCGGTCAGCACGATCTCGTGGGTGGACGTGCTGCGCCCCACGTGGATCGGGCGGGCCACGCCGGTGACCCAGCCCTCGGTGACCGCCCGGTGGTGGGTGCAGGCCAGCTCCAGGCCGACGGGGAACCGCTCCGGCAGGGCGTGCTGGGCGGCCAGGACCGAGCCGAGGGTCTCCGCGAGCACCCCGCTCGCGCCGCCGTGCAGCAGGCCGTACGGCTGCAGGTTGCCCGCCACGGGCATCCGGCCCCGGACCTCCTCCCGCGAGACGGCGAGGATCTCGATCCCCATCCGGTCGTTCAGCTGTCCCGGAGGCATGTCCTGCAGGGCGGGGACCTCAGCGGCGTCGATCGGCACCCGACGACCCTAATCGGTCCAGCCGCGCGTACTGCTCGGGCGTGAGCCGCACCGCCCCCGCGGCCAGGTTCTCCTCCAGGTGCGCGATCCGCGTGGTGCCCGGGATCGGCAGGACGACGGGGGCGCGGGCGAGCAGCCAGGCGAGCGCGACCTGGGTCGGGGTGGCCCCACACTCCGCGGCCACGGCCGCCACCTCCGCCTCCTGCCCCGTTCCGCCCGCGGCGACCGGGCGCCACGGCAGGAACGCGATCCCCGCCCCGGCGCAGGCCTCCAGGACCGGCTCGTGCTCGCGGTCCAGCAGGTTGTACCGGTTCTGCACGCTCGCGACCGGCACGATCCCGCGGGCCTCGGCGAGCTGTGCGACGTCCACCTCGGACAGCCCGACCCGCCCGACGGTCCCTTCGTCACGGAGCTCGCGCAGCGTCCCGACCTGTTCGGCGAGGGGCACGTGCGGGTCGACGCGGTGCAGCTGCACCAGCTCGATCCGCTCCACGCGCAGGCTGCGCAGGGCCCGGTGCACCTGGGCCCGCAGCACCTCGGGCCTGCCGTCGATCGTCGGGCCGGGCGCCGCCCCGACCTTCGTGGCGATCACGAGGTCGGCGGGGTACGGGTGCAGCGCGGTGGCGATGAGCTCCTCGTTGGCCCCGCCGCCGTAGCATGTGCATCCGGCGCAGGTCGAAACCGGT
>NZ_JACBXB010000029.1 GCF_013870575.1 Pseudonocardia pini | reverse complement strand
ACGGGCCGGACGACAGGCGGATCGCCCTGACCTTCGACGACGGCCCGGACCCGACCTGGACGCCGCAGGTCCTCGACCTGCTCATCGCGCACGGCGCCACGGGCACGTTCTGCATGGTCGGCTCGCAGATGGAGCGACACCCCGACGTCGTCGCGCGGGTGGTCAACGCCGGGATGCGGATCTGCGCGCACACCCACACCCACGACGAGCAGCTCGCCGCCAAGGACCCGGCCACGATCGCGGCCGAGATCACCGACGTCGCGGACCGGGTGCCGGGCACGCCCGTCACGACCTTCCGGGCACCGGGTGGCAACTGGAAGCCGAACATCCTCGACGCCGCGGTGGCCCACGGCATGCAGCCCCTCGGCTGGGCGGTCGACCCGCGGGACTGGAAGAGGCCGGGGGCGCAGGCGATCGTCGAGGCCGTGCAGAAGCAGGTCCATCCCGGCGCGGTGATCCTGCTCCACGACGGCGGCGGCTCCCGCCCCCAGACCGTCGAGGCGCTGCGGCTGCTGCTGCCCTGGCTGCAGGCGCAGGGGTACACCACCGCCGCCCCGTGACCCCGTCACCCGGTACGGCTCGGGCCGCCCGGGGCCGGAGGGACCAGCGGGGGTGGCGCGGAGACCGCGCTCCCTGCAGACCCTCACCGGCCCCGCGGGCGACGCGCTGGTGTTCACCAGGACGACCGGTCGCACGCTGTACCTGGACGCCGCGGGCACACGCTGACACGCTCGGCCCATGCCCACCCCGCACGAGTCCGAAGCGGACGGTCCGGTCGCCGCCAACCCCGTCTTCGGCGCCGAACCGATCACCGTGCCCCGCTACGAGCTGTCCCGCGACGGGCTGGACCCGCTGGTCGCCTACCAGATCGTGCACGACGAGCTGATGCTCGACGGCAACGCCCGGCTCAACCTCGCCACCTTCGTCACGACCTGGGGCGAGCCGCACGTGCGGACGCTGATGGCCGAGTCGCTCGACAAGAACATGATCGACAAGGACGAGTACCCGCGCACCGCCGATCTCGAGCAGCGGTGCGTGCGGATGCTCGCCGACCTCTGGCACGCCCCGGACTCCTCGACCGCACCGGGTTGTTCCACGACCGGCTCCTCGGAGGCCTGCATGCTCGGCGGGCTGGCGCTCAAGCGGCGCTGGCAGCACCGGCGTCGGGCCGCGGGGCTGTCGACCGAGAAGCCGAACATCGTCATGGGGATCGACGTCCAGATCTGCTGGGACAAGTTCGCGAACTACTTCGAGGTCGAGCCGCGGCTGGTCCCGATGTCCGGCGACCGGCTGCACCTGGGCGCGGCCGAGGCCGCCGCGCTGTGCGACGAGAACACGATCGGCGTCGTCGCCGTGCTCGGCTCCACCTTCGACGGCAGCTACGAGCCGGTCGCCGAGATCTGCGCCGCGCTCGACGACCTGCAGGCGCGCACCGGCCTCGACGTCCCGGTGCACGTCGACGGCGCCTCGGGCGCGATGGTCGCGCCGTTCTGCGACCCGGACCTGGTGTGGGACTTCCGGTTGCCGCGGGTGGCGTCGATCAACACGTCGGGGCACAAGTACGGGCTGGTCTACCCCGGCGTCGGCTGGGCGCTGTGGCGAGACACCGCGGCCCTGCCCGAGGACCTGGTGTTCCGGGTGAACTACCTCGGCGGTGACATGCCGACCTTCGCACTGAACTTCTCCCGGCCCGGCGGCCAGGTGATCGCGCAGTACTACCAGTTCCTGCGGCTCGGGCGCGCCGGGTTCCGCCGCGTGCAGCAGACCTGCCGGGACGTCGCGACCGCGTTGTCCGCGAGGATCGCGGGACTCGGCTGCTTCGACCTGCTGACCGACGGCTCGGAGCTCCCGGTCTTCGCGTTCACGGTCAAGGAGGGCGAGCCGTTCTCCGCGTTCGACGTGTCCGCCGCGCTGCGTGAGGCGGGCTGGCTGGTGCCCGCCTACACCTTCCCGAAGGACCGCGAGGACATCGCGGCGCTGCGGATCGTGGTGCGCAACGGGTTCAGCCACGACCTCGCCGGGATGCTGATGGGCGACCTAGACCGCGCGGTCACGAGGCTACGCACCCACCCCGGCCCGCAACGGGGCCCCGAGGCGGCGACGTTCGCCCACGGCACCTGACCCCACCCGCGTCATGGAGCCACGATGCGCTCTGGCGGGCCCCGGAACGGCCATTGTGGCTCCACGACGCGGTCAGGTCAGGAGGGCTACGGCGGCGGCCGCCTGGGCGTTCAGGTTCGCGAGGCGCGAGCCTGCGACCTCCGGGTCGTCGGCGCCGCCCATGTGACCCGCCGCGTACCGGGTGTAGACGCCCGCGCCGATGCACGCCGAGCGCCACCGGGCGAAGGCCTCGAAGTAGCCCAGCTCGGCCTCGACGCGGTCGGCGCGGCCGGACCGTTCGACGTAGCGGGCCACGATCTCCGCGCGCTCCGGCCACCCGGGCAGGCTGGTCGGGCCGGAGGTGATCTCCGGGACGGTGTCCCCGGGGCGACCCCACGAGGCGAGCAGGTAGCCGAGGTCCGCGAGGGGCTCGCCGAGCGTCGCGAGCTCCCAGTCGAAGATCGCACCGATGGTCCCGTCGGGGCCGAACGAGAGGTTGCCGGGCCGGTAGTCGCCGTGCGCGATCGTGGTCTCCTCGGCCTCCGGCATGCGCTCGACGAGCAGCCGGTGGCCCGCGTCGACCACCGAGAGGTCCTCGACGGCGGAGTCGTGCGCCTGCCGGTGCCAGCGGCGGAGCTGGCGCTCCAGGTACCGGCCGGGGCGGCGCAGCTCCCCCAGCCCGACGGCGTCGGGGTCGACGGAGTGCAGCTCGGCGAGGACGTCCGCGCACGCCAGGCCCGCGGCGCCGCGGATCCCCTCCGGCAGTGCCGCGCCCGCCTCGAGGTCCCCGGGCACGACGCCGTCGACGAACGCCATGACGTAGAAGTCCGCGCCGATCACCGCGTGGTCGGCGCAGTACGCGACCGCACGCGGCACCGGGACGGGGGTGTCGGCGAGGGCGGCGATGAACCGCCACTCCCGGCTCATGTCGTGCGCGGTGGCCAGTACGCCGCCGGTCGGCGGGCGGCGCAGTGCCCAGGCGGTGCCGGCGGCGTCGACGATGCGGTAGGTGAGGTTCGAGTGGCCGCCGGAGATCCGCCGGACCTCGACGGGCCCGGCGTCGGTCGCGATCTCGGGCACCTCGGCCCGCAGCCACTCCGTCAAGGCCGCGGCGGGCACCGGGTCGGTCGTGATCTCCGTCGATCCACTCATGACTCACTCTTACCCGTGCGTGCCCGCCCGTGGCCAGAGGCGATCACCTCACGAGGAGACCGAGGAGGCGCTCGGGTTCGGCTGCCGGGTCCTCGGTGAGCCCGCTGTGCACCGGCCCCGGTCGGACCACGGTGCTGCGTGGGGCCGTCAACCTGCGCCGCGAGATCGGGAACCGCGAAGGCGGAACCCGCCTCGGCGTAGCGGGCCGTGAGCTGTCGCCCGCCCGCAGCCACGAGCACCCGGAGCCTGCCCGCGACGACGAGTCCGGCCTGGCTGCCGCCGTGCGGGCGGGGGACGCGCTCGCCGCGGCCCAGCTGCAGCGGGGTCGCCGTGGCCCGGAGCCGCGCGCGGGCGGCGGGAGAGAGCGGGGCGTAGTCGCTGCTCTCCCACGCCGCCTCGACGTCGTTCACCGGGCGAGGGTACGCCCGGTGGTCACCGGGTCACGGGGTGCGCCACCTCGGGCTCCTCGACCCGGCGCACGATGCGCCCACCGAGACCGAAGACCAGGAGGCTGACCAACGGCACCGCGACGAACAGCAGGGAGACCGACGTCGTCGCGCCGGTTGCGGCGAGCAGCGCCGTCGACGCCAGCGGGGTGAGCCCGCCGCCGAGGATCGAGCCCAGCGTGTAGCACAGCGACGAGCCGCTGTACCGGATCCGGGTCGGGAATATCTCGGTCAGCAGCGAGGGCAGCGTGCCGCCCATCAGCGAGTTCGCGAGCACCGGGACCGCCAGCGCGAGCACGATCAGCGGGATCGAGCGCGTGTTCATCAGCGTGAACATCGGGAACGCCCACGCGATGGCCAGCGCCGCGCCCACGGCGAAGGTCCGCCGCCTGCCGAGCACGTCGCCGAGGTAGCCGCCGAGCAGCGTCGTCCCGATCCAGAGCACGCTGACCCCCGCGAGGCACCAGAGCATCGTCGTGGTGCTCAGCCCGAGGGTGCCCACGCCGTACTGCACGAGGAACAGCGAGACCAGGTAACCGAGTGCGCCGACGGCGATGGAGCCGAACCCGCCGACCAGGACCTGCCGCCAGTAGCTTCGGAACACCTCGAGGACCGGCATGCGCTCGACCTGGTCGGTCTCCTTGACCTTGGTGAACTGCGGGCTCTCCTCGAAGCGCAGCCGAATGACCAGCCCCACGACGATCAGCGCCGCGCTGATCAGGAACGCGACCCGCCAGCCCCACGAGACGAACGCCTCGGCCGACATCGACGACGTCAGGGCGAGGAAGGCGAGCTGGGACAACAGGATCCCGGTGGGTAGACCGATCTGCGGGAACGAGCCGTAGAGCGCCCGCCTGCGCGGTGGGGCGTGCTCCAGGGCCATCAGGACCGCGCCGGACCACTCACCGCCGACGCCGACACCTTGCACCAGACGCAGCACGATCAGCAGGATCGGCGCCCACACCCCGATCTGGGCGTAGGTGGGCAGGAGCCCGATCAGCGTGGTCGCGACGCCCATCGTCAACAGTGCGATGACGAGCATCGACCTGCGGCCGACCCGGTCTCCGAAGTGGCCCATCACGATGCCGCCGATCGGCCGGGCGATGAAGCCGACCGCGAAGGTGCCCAGCGCGGCGAGGGTGCCTGCGACCTCGGAGAACTGGGGGAAGAACTCGCTGCGGAAGACCAGGGTGGCCGCGAGGCCGTAGATGAAGAAGTCGTAGTACTCGATCGTCGTCCCGATATAGCTCGCCAGGGCGATCTTCCCCGCATGGGGAGCGGTGGGCGGGACCGTGTCTGTTCGGTGTGTCACCGGGCCGGACTCCATCCGTACGTCTTTCGTCGACCTACGGATGGTCGATCCGGGTGCGGCGACGGGACAGAGACTTTCGTTCCGCCGCGTCACCGCGCGGTGTAGCCCCCGTCGATGACGATGTTGGCCCCGGTGATGAACGAGGCCGCGTCGGACACCAGGTACAGCGCCGCCTCGACGATGTCCTCCGGCCTGCCGAGGCGCTTGACGATCTGCGGCTGGAGCATCATGTCCCGGACCGCCGGGTCGGCGAAGAAGGCCGCCGTGGACTCGGACTCGACCGAGCCGGGGCTGATGCAGACGGCGCGGATGCCGTGCGGGCCGCCCTCGTCCGCCAGGTCGCGGGTCATGCCGATGACGGCGGCCTTGGCGGCGCTGTGGGCGATCCCGCTGCCGCCGTTCAGGCTGATCATGCCCGCCGTGGACCCCACGTTGAGGACGACACCGCCGCCTCGTGCCACGAGGTGCGGCCATGCCGCGTGGGTCACGGTGAAGACCTGGTTGAGCTCGCGGTCGATGCTCCAGCGCCACTGCTCGGGGGTCAGCGTGCCGACCCCGCCCAGCGCGAAGGCGCCAGCGTTGTTGTAGACGATGTCGATGCCGCCGTGGTCCGTGACCGCCCCGTCGACCCACGCCCGCACGTCCGCGTCGACGGTGAGGTCGAGCGTCCCGCTGCCGGTCATCGTGCCGCCTGCGGCCTTGACCTCCTCGACGGTCGTCGCGAAGCCCGCGGTCTTGATGTCGGCGCCGACGACGATCGCGCCCTCCTCGGCGAACCGTCGTGCCGCGACCCGGCCCTGCCCGCCGCCCACCCCGGTGATCAGCGCCACGCGCCCACTGAGCCTGCCCACGTTCCGTCGCCCCGTTCCCTGTCCCGAGCATCCACGTCGGCGGCGAGGGTAGGTCGGGTCGCGGGACCACGGCACGGACATATGTCTCTGGCTCGCACCCCGGCGGCCCTCGCACGATGGCGCTCGACCACGACGAGACATGAGGTGATCCGTGAGCCAGCCCGGCCCCACCGTCGTCCTCGCCACCGGGGACGTCTTCCCCGACCTGGCGGACAACGAGGCGGTGATGCAGCCCCTGGTGCCGCTGTTCGAGCACGGCATCGTGTTCGGCAACTGCGAAGGGGTCTACACCGACCGGCCCGAGCTCGCGCCCTCGCGCGTCGCCTACGGCGGCACGTCGCGCGACCGGGGGGAGATGTTCGGCCGCATCGGGTTCGACGTCATGACCCTGGCGAACAACCACATGATCGACGGTGGCTACGCCGGTCTGGACGACACGATGGAGCTGCTGCACGGGCAGGGGATCCAGACCACGGGCGCCGGGGCGAACCTGGACCAGGCCACCACCGCCGCGATCGTGGAGCGGGACGGCCGCCGGATAGCCTTCCTCGGCTTCTGTGCCGAGTTCCCGATGGGGTACGAGGCCAAGGAGGGCCGGCCGGGGATCGCGCCGCTTCGCATCGAGACCGTCTACCGCAACCCCCTGCCGGGCTTCTGGCAGCCGGGACTCGACCCGGAGGTGCTGACCATCCCGCTGGAGTCCGACGTCGAGCGCATCCACGCCGCCGTCGCCCGTGCGCGCGAGCAGGCCGACCACGTCGTCGTCGCCTTCCACTGGGGGTCGAACACCGCCGCGCGCGAGGTCTTCGTGCCGGATTCACGGACCCATACCAAGACCTATCGCGACGCCGTCCAGGCCTACGAGCTGGAGATCGCCCGGGCCACGGTGGACCGCGGCGCCGACGCGGTCGTCTGCCACCACCAGGCCAGCCTGCGCGGGATGGAGATGCACGGCGGCAGGCCGATCTTCTACGGGCTCGGCGTCCTGATGCACCACTTCCACCGCACCGGGGGCCGGACGGGCAGCGACCACAAGATCATCACCTCGTGGGACGAGCAGGCGTACCCCTACTGGCCCTTCGAGCGGCCGGAGGCACTGCTCACCGGGGTCGCCCGGCTCGCGTTCGGCCCCGACGGGATCGAGGCGGGCTTCGTCCCGGCCCTGGTCCGCCCGGACGGCAGCACCACGCCGCTGGCGGCGGACGACCCGCGCACCGAGGACGTCGCCCGCCACCTGGAGGCGCTCAACGCGTTCGAGGGCTTCGACACCGTGCTGTCCAGGGAGCGCTTCCACGACTGGCGGCTCCTGTCGGTCAAGACCTCGGCCTGATACCCGGACACGAAGGAGCTCGGCACATGGGTGTGGACTCGGTTCTCGTCGTGGGCGGTGGGGTCGCGGGGCTCACCGCGGCCGCGGCGCTCGGCCGCGCCGGGGTGCGGTGCGAGGTCGTCGACCTGCGCGACGGCGCGGAGGGCAGCGGCCTCGGCATCCAGAACCGCGGCATCGACGCGCTGGACGCGATCGGCGCCCTCGACGAGGTCGTGGCGATCGGGGCGACCTACCAGCAGGCCCCGCTGCGTTTCTACGACGCGGCGGGCGAGCTGGTCTCCGACCCGGGGGTCCCGCTGCGCCCGGACGGCAAGCCGTCCTACCTGATCATCTACCGCCCGCGGCTCGCGGAGATCCTGCGGGGCTGCGCCGAGCGGGCGGGGGCGGCAGTCCGCATCGGGGTGAGCGTGAGCCGGATCGAGGACGGGCCCGACGGGGTGGCCGTGACCTTCACCGACGGCACCACCGGCACCTACGACCTGGTCGTCGGGGCCGACGGTCTCCGGTCGACTGTGCGCCGGATGGTGTTCGGGGACGCGGTCACCCCGCTGTCGACCGGCACCGTGAGCCTGCGGTGGCTCCCGACCGGGGCGCCCCGGGGCGAGGCGGGCTTCTACTACGGCGGAGACGCCGAGATGGTCGTCGTCCCGATGCACGACGACATGACCTACGTCAGCGTCCAGCATCCGGACGACGCGCAGCTCACCGAGGGCGAGGGCCGAGAGCTGCTGCGCAAGAAGTTCGCCCAGTTCACCTCGCCCTACCTGACCGCGCTCGCGGAGCGGCTCACCGACGACCAACCCGTGCTGGTCCGCCGCTACGAGTGGCTGATGGTCGACGGCCCGTGGCACCGCGGCCGCGTGGTGCTGATCGGGGACGCCGCGCACGCGACGACCGCGCACCTGGGATCCGGCGGCGTCATGGCACTCGAGGACGCGGTCGTCCTCGCGGAGGTCGTCCGTGCCGGTGGTCCCGTGGAGGACCTCCTGCACCGGTTCCACGCCCGACGGCACGAGCGGTGCCGCACGGTGGTGGACACGAGCGTCCGGCTCTCGGACATGCAGCGTGCGGGCGCCCCGGCCGACGAGATGGGCGCCGCGCGGTGGCCCGCACTCCACCTGCTCAGCCAGCCCTTCTGACAAGGAGACCTCCCATGCCGACCCCCACCGACGTGGCTCTCGAGTACCTGCGGCGCTTCGCGGCGCGGGACGTGGCGGGGCTGCTCGCCCTGACCGCGGACGACGCCACCTACCGCTCCGCCGACGGCGGCGTCCACCCGAAGGAGGCGACCGCCCAGGTCTACGGCATGCTGGCCGCCCTGTTCAGCGATCTGAAGGTCGAGGTGCTCGGCACGACCGCGCAGGACGACCGGGTCGCGGTCGAGGCGGCGATCCAGGGCGGGCTCGCCGACGGCAGGGAGTACCGCAACAGCGTCCACTACCTGTTCGTCGTCGCCGACGGGCACATCACCGCCCTGCGCGAGTACTCCGACACCAAGCCGACCGACGTGCTGTTCTCGGCGGTGGCGGGATGAGCCTCGACGAGGCGGCCGTCGAGCGGCTGCTGGCCGAGGCCGAGATCCGGGCGGTGTCGAACCGGTTCGCCCGCGGCTGCGACCGGCTGGACCTCGAGCTCGTCCGGTCCTGCTTCTTCGCCGACGCGATCGACGACCACGGCATGTACGTCGGCGACGTCGACGGGTTGATCGCGTTCCTCGAGCAGGTCCTGACGCCGGAGATCGCGACGACCCACTTCCTCGGCCAGCAGGAGTACGAGTTCGTCTCCCCGGACGTCGCGTACGTGGAGTCGCTGGTGATCGCCCGCCACCGGCAGCCGCCGCGACAGGGGCACGGCCTGCGCGACGCGATCGCGTTCGGCCAGTACTCGGACCGGTTCGAACGCCGGGCGGGCGAGTGGCGGATCGCGCACCGGGTGACCCTGTTCCTGCCCAGTCGCATCGACGCGGTGGTGGAGGACTTCCCGACGCCACCGGACTTCGCGACACCGCCCCGCGGCGACGCGTCCACGGCGGGCAGGCTCGTGCGCCCCGAGTCCTTCGGACGGGTGGGGGTGGCCTCGTGAACGAGCACGACACGATCTTGATGCTCTGCTACATGAGCCTCGGCGGCGGGCACCTCGCCGCCTGGCGGGACCCGGCGGCGCCGGAGAACCCGGGTCTGAACCTCCCCGCGCTGGTGCGCTCGGCGCAGAAGGCCGAGGAGGCGGCGCTGCACGGGATGTTCATCGCGGATTCCCTCGCCCTCTGGGAGCGGACGCCCGAGGCACACGCGCGCACCGCCACGAACTCGCACTTCGAGCCCATGACGCTGTGCGCCGCGCTGTCCCAGGCCACCGAGCGGCTGGGCTTCGTGATCACGGGCAACACCACCTACAACACCCCCTACGGCCTGGCCCGCAGCTACGCCTCGCTCGATCACCTGTCGGGCGGGCGGGTCGCGTGGAACGTCGTGACGTCCGGGAACCCGGCCGAGGCGGGCAACTTCGGGGGATCGCCCGTCGGTCCGTCCGACCGCTACCAGCGCGCGGCGGAGTTCGTCGAGGTCGCGCGCGGACTGTGGGACGGCTGGGACGACGACGCGCTGGTCCTGGACCGGGCGACCGGTGTGTACCACCGGGCGGACGCGCTGCACGCACTCGACCACGAGGGCAAGCACTTCGCGGTCCGCGGTCCGCTCACGAGCGCGCGTCCTCCGCAGGGG
Organism: Pseudonocardia pini; assembly: GCF_013870575.1. Taxonomy (GTDB): domain Bacteria; phylum Actinomycetota; class Actinomycetes; order Mycobacteriales; family Pseudonocardiaceae; genus Pseudonocardia; species Pseudonocardia pini. Next base: position 7,968 of record NZ_JACBXB010000029.1, on the reverse strand, counting down.
CATCCGGTGATCGCCCAGGCGGGATCGTCGCCTGCCGGCCGGGACTTCGCCGCGACCTACGGTGACCTCGTCTTGAGCATGCAGCCGAGCGCGGACCTGGCCCGCACCTTCTACCGTGAGGTCAAGGCACTGGCGGCGGCCAAGGGACGCGACCCCGAGCACGTCAAGGTCCTGTCCAACACCGCCCTCGTGCTCGGTCGGACGCAGGACGAGGCGGACGAGCGGCTGGCGCTGCTGGACTCCCTCGTCGACCCGGTGCCGGGGCTGGAGAGCCTCTCGCTGCTGCTGGTCCACGACATGTCCGGATACCCGCTGGACGAGCCCGTGCCGGACATCCCGCTCACCGAGACCGGCAGCAGCGGCATCCAGCAGCACTTCCTCGCGATGGTGCGCAGCCAGGGGCTCACCCTGCGGCAGGCGATGCAGCTCTCCGCGCGAGCGGGGGCGCAGGCCTTCTCCGTCGAGTCGTTCGCCGACCACGTCGAGGAGTACGTGACGACCGGGGCGGCGGACGGGTTCAACCTGGTCTTCGCCGACCTCGGCCCGTCGCTCGACGTGCTCGCCGAGCACGCGGTGCCCGAGCTGCGCCGCCGCGGGCTGTTCCGCAGCCGGTACCGCGGCACCACCCTGCGGGACGACATCGGCATCCCGCGGCCCGCGCCGGCCCGCTCGGCCGCGGCGGTCTGAGGCGGCGATCGTGCCCGTCGGCTGGTTCGACGCGCCGGCCGCGGCGATCTGCCTGGTGGCGGCCGCCGTGCTCGTGGTCGGGGCGGTACGCCGCCGGAACCCTCGGGAGATTCCGGAGGCCGTCGCCGAGGGCACGATGGCCGTCGGGATGGCGGCGATGCTCGTCGGCGCCGATCTCGTCCTGTGGGCGGCCGTCGTCGTGCACATGGTCGTCGCGGCTCGCCTCGTCCTGCGCCGCCGTGGGCTGTCGGCCCGCGGCGGTGCGGTGCTCGGTGCGGCCGCTCTGCCGGTGATGGCGTGGATGATGGCGGGAAGCGCCGCGGAGGTCCACCCCGGGCACGGCGCTCCCGGTCTGCTCACCTCGCTCCTCGCGCTGTTCTTCGCCGGATCCTCGCTCCTCCGTCTGGCCCACGTGGTCGACCCCGGCAGCGACGCGGATCCCGTCCTGCGCGAGGGACCGGGGCCTGATCCGGCGCGCCGGCAGCGGGCCGCCGCGGCCGTCGGACCGGCCGCGATGGCCGCGATGTTCCTCGGCGCGATCTGAGCGCCACCGTCGCCGGAGGAGGTCGCCGGACAAATGTTCCTGGTCGACGGCGCGGCCCGTCGCGATGCTTCCGCCGGCGAGACCGGGTGCGCGTCGCCACCGCACCCGGTCACTCGACCTCCTGGTTCACCGGACGACGATGTTGAGGAACCCATGCCCGTACGCGCAGCACGCGAATCCCGACCGACCGCCTCCGCGCGGCACCGGTCGACCACCGCCACCCGGCTCCTGACCGCGATCGGTACCGCCGCCGCGCTCGCCCTGGCCGGGTGCGCTTCCGACGCCGGGACGGGCGGGTCGGGCGGCTCCGCGGCGAACCCCTCCGCCGCGCCTGCGAGCGACTATCCGATCGTCTCCTACATCGGGGGGAAGGCCGGTCCGGCGGACCCGTCGCTGCCCCCGGTCGTGATCGGCTACGCCAACCAGCAGGGCGGCCCGGTCGCGCTGCCCGAGGCGACCTTCGGCGCCGAGGCCGCGGTCGAGTACGTGAACGCCGAGCTGGGCGGCATCGGTGGGCACCCGGTGAAGCTGTCCAGCTGCTACATCGTCGGCCAGGCCGCCGAGGGCCAGAGGTGTGGCCAGCAGTTCGTCAACGACCCGGCCACCAAGGCCGTCGTGCTCGGCGCGGTGCTGACCGGCAACTCCGCCCTCTACGACACCGTCGGGGGCAGGCTGCCCGTGCTCGGCGGCATGTCGGCGAGCCCCGCGGACCTGTCCGCGCCGAACACCACCTTCCTCTACGGGTCGGCGACGGCGGGTTTCTCCTCCGTGCTGGCGTACGCGCGGTCGAAGGGCATGAGGTCGGTGACCATCCTCATGGACACCAGCACCGCCGGGTTCGGCGGACCCCTGATCCAGGCCGCCGCCGCCGCGACCGGCATCGAGGTGCGTCCCGCCGTCTACCAGGTCGGCAGCTCGGACCTGCTCGGACCGCTCGCGGCCGCGGGTGTCCAGAGCTCCGACGCGTTGGCGGTCTTCTCCCAGACGAACGAGTGCGTGAAGGTGCAGAGCGCGCTGCGCCAGCTGAGCCTCGGTGACAAGCCGATCCTCGCGAGCTCGAACTGCATCGACCGGTCGGTCGAGGAGGCCTTCGGCGACTACGCGACGTGGTCGTACTCCGTCCCGATCAACCCGGCCAACGTCGCGGATCCCGAGGTGGCGCTCTACCTGCAGAAGTTCGCCGAGTACGGGGGCGGGGACACCACGCCCGGCGGGTTCGCGGCGCTCGCGTTCGGCACCATGATGACCACCGTCAAGATGCTCAACTCCGCCGGTGGCCAGGCCGCCACCCCCGACGCGGTGACCGCCGCGCTGCGCTCGTTCTCCGGACCGATGTACCTCGGGCCGGAGAAGATGACCTGTGGCGCCGTCGCCGGACAGCCGACGTCGTGCTCCGACGTGCTGACCGTCCAGACGTACAAGGGCGGCGGCAACTGGGTCGACGAGGGGGCCTTCGGCCTCCCCGCCGCCTGACCGCGGGCCGTCGACGTGCTGGACCAGATCGCCCTCTTCGTCGTCCTGGGTCTCGGGTCCGGGGCCCTGATCGCGGCGATCGCCACCGGGATCGTGCTCTTCCACCGGGGTTCCGGGATGATCAACATCGGGACCGCTGCGGTGGCCCTCTCGGGAGCGTATGTCTACTACCTGCTGCGGGCCGAGGCGGAGCTGCCGATCGCCGTGTCCTTCGGGCTCGCGCTCGTCGCGTGCGCGGCGCTCGGTGCGCTGATCGAGCTGGCGGTCGTCCGACCGCTCCGTGCGGCGACGCCGCTCGCGAAGCTGGTGGCGTCGCTGGGGATCATGCTGCTCATCCAGTCGGTCGTGGTGCTGGTCTTCGGCACCACGACCCGGCAGGCCCCGCCGGTGCTGGCGGCCACGACCGTGGTGCTGTTCGGGACGCCCGTCCCCGTCGACCGGTTCCTGCTGGCGGGCGTGGTCGTGCTGGTCGCCGCTGCGCTCACCGCGATCTACCGCTACACCCGCTTCGGGCTGGCCACCCGGGCGGCCGCCCAGAACCAGGAGTCGGCGATGCTGTGCGGGCTCTCGCCCGGTGCGTTGTCGTTGACCAACACCCTCTGCGCGAGCGTGGTCAGCGGTGCCTTCGGCATCCTGGTCGCGCCACTGATCACCCTGTCCGCGGACCAGATGGTGGTGCTGGTGATCCCGGCGCTGGCCGCCGCGCTGCTCGCCGGGTTCACCTCGTTCGCGATCGCGTGCGCGGCGGGCCTGGGGCTGGGCGTGCTCGACTCGCTGGTGACCCTGGCCCAGAGCAGTACCTGGTTCCCCACGGTCGACGGCGTCCCGGTCGCCGGGATCCGCGACGTCCTGCTCTTCCTGGTGATCGTCGTGCTGCTGTACGTCAAGGGGTCCGCGCTCCCGCAACGCGGCGCGCTCGTGGAACAGCGGCTGCCGGACGCCCCCCGCGCGCGGTGGGTGCTGCGCCCAGCGGTCGTCGCAGCCGTGGTCGGGGCCGTGGCGCTGGTCTGGTTGCCGTTCGACTTCCGCAACGCGCTGGTGCTGTCCCTGATCGGGATCGTCTACGCGCTGTCGCTCACGGTCCTCACGGGTCTCGTGGGTCAGGTGTCGCTGCTGCAGATGGCGGTCGCCGGGGTCGCCGCGTTCACCGTGTCCCGGGCGGCGACCGGGCTGGGCCTGGGCTTCCTTCCTGCAGCGGCTGCCACGCGCGGAGCCCGGCGCCGCGGACGTCGAGCCTGCCCCCTACCTGGAGGAGCTCGGGCCGTTCACGATCGCCTCACCGCCGGGGACGGTCGACGGGCGGCCCCTGCACTGGCCGACACCCGCTGCCTACGGCGCCGCGCGACCGGAGTGGCTACCCTGACCGGTATGTCCGATCCGACGGGTCTGTCGTCGCCCGTGGGGCAGGCGGTCGTGGTGCTCATGCTGCTGGCCTCGCTGACCCTGCTCATCCGCTGGTGGGTGCAGAACCGCAGGCGCTGACGGCGCGCTCGGCGGCCGCCTTCGCCAGCGCGGGCGCCTCCGGGACGCCGCCCGCCGTGGCCATCACGGTCGCGCCCTCGTAGAGCAGGTGGAGCTCGATCCCGAGGCGATCCGGCAGCCCCGCCGCCCGCGCCAGGTCCACCAGGTAGGCGCGCATCCACTCCTTCTCCGCGCGGATCACCGGTTCGGCCGGGTGGTCCGTCCCGCCGATCTCCGCGTAGGCGTTCACGAACGCGCAGCCGCGGTCCTGGTCGGCCAGCCACAGCGCGAGGACGTCGAACACCTCGACCAGGGTGCGGCCCGCCATCCGGTCGAGCAGGAATCCCTGCCAGTAGGCGGCGCGCCGCTCCAGGTAGAGGGCGACGAGCGCGTCCTTGGAGCCGAAGCGGTCGTAGAGCGTCTTCTTCGTGGTCCCGGCCGTCTCCGCGATCAGGTCGACGCCGACCGCGCGGATGCCGCGCCGGTAGAACAGCGTGCTCGCGGCGGCGAGCAGCTTCTCGCCGGCGGGCGTCAGGGTCGTCATACACTGCGAGTATACAGACCGGTGTGGTTACGTCGAGCCCATGAAACTTGCCTCGGTGGCATTCGTCCTGTTCTGGAGCTCCGGGTTCGTCGGTGCGGAGCTCGGCACCGGGTTCGCGGCGGCCGACACCCTGCTGACCTGGCGCTACGCGATCGTCGCCCTGGTCCTGTGGATCGTCGTGGGTGTGCGGCGGCGGCCGGTCCCGCGCGGCGCACCGGCACGGCAGGCCCTGCTGGGCACGCTGTCGCAGGTCCTGTACCTGGGCGGGGTGGTCGGCGGGGTCGCACTCGGGGTGCCCGCCGGGACCGCGGCGCTGATCGCGGCGCTGCAGCCGCTGGTCGTCGCGATGGCGGCGGGCCCGGTGCTGGGCGAGCGGACCTCGCTGCGGCAGCGGCTCGGGCTGGGCCTCGGGCTCGTGGGCGTGGCGCTGGTGGTGGCGGGGGACATCGGCCCCGGGACCGCACCGATCTGGGCGTTCCTCCTGCCCGTCGGCGCGACGCTGGCCCTGTCCGCCGGGACGCTGCTGGAGCGCAGGCTGAGCCCGCCGGAGACCCCGCTCGTGTCGATGGCCCTCCAGGCGACGACGGCGGCGGTGCTGTTCACGGCGGTCACCGCGCTGTTCGGGGACCTGCGGCCGCCCGCCGAGCCGGGGTTCTGGGGTGCGGTCGCGTGGGTGGTCGTGCTGTCGTCCTTCGGCGGCTACGGCACCTACCTGCTCGTCCTGCGTCGCAGCGGCGCCACGCGGGTCTCGACGCTGCTCTACCTCACCCCGCCTACCACCATGCTCTGGGCCTTCCTGATGTTCGGCGAGGTGCCGGGCGTGCCGGCCGTGCCGGGCATCCTGCTGTGTGCGGCCGGGGTGTGGCTGGTGCTCGGCGCGAAAAGTGTCGGGGGTGCGGGTCATGATGGGTGCCATGGCAGCACCGACTGCGCTCGACAACTTCTCCCCCGCCACCCGGGACTGGTTCCGGGGCGCCTTCGCGGCGCCCACGGCCGCCCAGGAGGGCGCGTGGAACGCCGCGCAGGCGGGGCGGAACGCGCTGGTCGTGGCGCCGACCGGGTCGGGTAAGACGCTCGCGGCGTTCCTCTGGGCGCTGGACCGGCTGGCGTCGGAGCCGCCCGCGCCGGTGAAGCAGCGGTGCCGGGTGCTGTACGTGTCGCCGTTGAAGGCCCTGGCGGTGGACGTGCAGCGCAACCTGCGCGCACCGCTCACCGGGATGCGGCAGGAGGCGCAGCGGCGCGGCGACCCGGTCCCGGACATCACCGTCGGCATGCGGACCGGGGACACCCCGGCGGACGAGCGGCGGCAGTTCGCCCGCACCCCGCCGGACGTGCTGGTCACCACCCCCGAGTCGCTGTTCCTGCTGCTCACCTCGGCCGCGCGGGACTCGCTGCGCGGCGTCGAGACCGTGATCCTCGACGAGGTGCACGCCGTCGCGGCGACCAAGCGCGGCGCGCACCTGGCGCTGTCGCTCGAGCGGCTGGACGAGCTGCTCGAGAAGCCCGCCCAGCGGATCGGCCTGTCGGCGACGGTCCGCCCGCTGGACGAGGTGTCGACCTTCCTCTCCGGCGCCCGGCCCGTCGAGGTCGTGCAGCCGAAGACCCCGAAGACGATCGAGGTGCGGGTCGAGGTGCCGGTCCCCGACCTCGCGGCGCTCGACGCGCAGCCTGCCCCGGGCAGCGCCGACGAGGAGGTCGTCGGGTCCGCCGCGGGCACCGCACAGAAGCCCTCGATCTGGCCCGCGGTGGAGCGGCGGCTGTTGGACCTCGTGCGCGAGCACCGGTCCACGATCGTCTTCTCGAACTCGCGCCGGTTGGCCGAGCGGCTGACCGCGAAGCTCAACGAGCTGGCCGCCGAGGAGGCCGCGGCGGCCGAGGAGGCGGTCGACCTCGACCGGTTCCCGGCGGAGGCGGTCGGGCAGTCCGGCGTCGGTGGGGGCGCCCCGCCCGTCGTCGCGAAGGCCCACCACGGCTCGATGTCCCGCGAGCAGCGGACCCTGGTCGAGGAGGAGCTGAAGTCCGGGCGGCTGCCGTGCGTGGTCGCCACGTCGAGCCTGGAGCTGGGCATCGACATGGGCGCCGTGGACCTCGTGGTGCAGGTGGAGGCACCGCCGAGTGTCTCGTCCGGGCTGCAGCGGGTCGGTCGCGCGGGGCACCAGGTGGGTGCGGTGTCCAAGGGCGTGGTGTTCCCGAAGTTCCGCGGGGACCTGGTCTCCTGCGCGGTCGTGGCCGAGCGGATGACCGGCGGGGCCATCGAGTCGATGCGCTACCCGCGCAACCCGCTCGACGTGCTGGCCCAGCAGATCGTCGCGATGGTGGCGTTGGAGCCGTGGCAGCTCTCGGACCTCGCCGCCGTCGTCCGGCGGGCCGCGCCGTTCGCCGCGCTGCCGGACTCGGCGCTGCACTCGGTGCTGGACATGCTCGCGGGCCGCTATCCGTCGGAGGAGTTCGGCGAGCTGCGCGCCCGGATCACGTGGGACCGGGTCACGGACGAGCTGAAGGGTCGTCCCGGGGCGCAGCGACTGGCCGTCACCAGCGGCGGCACGATCCCGGACCGCGGGCTCTTTACTGTCATGACACCCGGTGGTGCGGACGGCGCGGGCTCGCGCGTCGGCGAGCTGGACGAGGAGATGGTCTACGAGTCCCGGGTGGGCGACACGTTCCTGCTGGGGACGTCGAGCTGGCGGGTCGAGGACATCACGCACGACCGCGTGATCGTCACGCCCGCGCCCGGCGAGCCGGCGCGGATGCCCTTCTGGAAGGGCGAGTCGATCGGCCGCCCGCTGGAGCTCGGCCGGGCGGTCGGGGCGTTCGTGCGCGAGATGGCGGGGCTGAGCGACGAGGAGGCCCGTTCCCGCGCCGCCGCGGCCGGGCTCGACGAGTGGGCCATCGACAACCTGCTCGCCTACCTGCGCGAACAGCAGGAGTCCACCCGGCACGTGCCGAGCGACCGCACCATCCTGGTCGAGCGGTTCCGAGACGAGCTGGGCGACTGGCGGCTCGTGGTGCACTCCCCCTTCGGCTCCCAGGTCAACGGGCCGTGGGCGCTCGCGATCGCTGCCCGGATGCGGGAGCGGCGCGGGGTGGAGGTGCACGCCGCGGGTGCGGACGACGGGATCGTCCTCCGCCTGCCGGACGCCCTGGACGACTCGGGGGCGGAGATCATGCCCACCGCGGAGGACGTGCTGCTGGACCCGGGCGAGGTCGAGCAGATCGTGGTCGGCGAGCTGGGCGGCTCGTCGCTGTTCGCGTCCCGGTT